>ANAW01000170.1:0-1697 GCA_000340945.1 Nocardiopsis synnemataformans DSM 44143
GCCAGTTCCTCGCCGCGCTCCCACAGGGCCAGCGATTCCTTCAGGCTGAGTCCGCCCGACTCCAGCTGCCGGACGACGTTGTTGAGCTCCTCACGGCTCTCCTCGTAGCTGAGCTCGGGCTCGGCGGTGCCCTCGTCGCGGGTCTTGGCGCCCTTGGCTGCCATCTCCTACCCCTCCTCGGAGGTGTCTTCGGTGTGGACTGACTCCACGGTCGCGGTCAGGCTGTCCTCGGCGAACCGTACGCGCAGGGCCTCCCCCGCGTCCGGTTCCCGGGCCGAGCGCACCACCGACCCGTCCTCGCGCTGCACGATCGCGTAACCGCGCGCCAGCGTGGTGGCCGGGGACAGGGCGTGCAGGCGCGCCCGGGTGTGGCCGAGGCCGTCGGCGGACCGGTCCAGCGACACGGTCAGGCTCCGGCGGGCCCGGTCGCGCAGGTCCGCGACCTGCTCGGCGAGCCGGTCGACCTCGCGCACCGGGCTGGCGAGCACCGGACGCGAGCGCATGCCCTCCAGCCAGGAGAGTTCGCGCTCCACCCCGCCCCGGAGCACCCGGCGGCCCCGGTCGCGGAGCTGGCGGATGATCTCCAGCTGCTCGCCGACGTCGGGAACCGTCCTCTTGGCGGCGTCGGTGGGGGTGGAGGCGCGCACGTCGGCGACGTGGTCGAGCAGCGGGGCGTCCTGTTCGTGGCCGATCGCGCTCACCACGGGAGTGCCCGCGGAGGCGACGGCGCGCACGAGGGCCTCGTCGGAGAAGGGCAGCAGGTCCTCCAGGGAACCGCCGCCCCGGGCGATGACGATGACGTCGACGTCGGGGTGCGAGTCCAGCTCCTTGAGCGCATCCATGACCTCCCGCACGGCCCGGTCCCCCTGGACGGCGACCGGGCGCACCTCGAAGCGCACGGCGGGCCAGCGGCGGCGCCCGTTCTCCAGCACGTCGCGCTCGGCGGCGGAGTCGCGTCCGCAGACGAGCCCGACGGTGTTGGGCAGGAAGGGCAGGGGACGCTTGCGCGCGGCGTCGAAGAGGCCCTCGGCGGTCAGGGTGCGGCGCAGCTGTTCGAGCCGGGCCAGGAGCTCGCCCAGGCCGACGTGGCGGATCTCCAGGGCCCGCAGCGAGAAGGTGCCGCGGACCTCGTAGAAGTCGGGCTTGGCGTGCACGACCACGCGCGCCCCGGGTTCGGGGGGCGGGCTCTGCGCGTCCAGGACCGAGGTCTGGCAGACCACGCGCACTGACACGTTGGCGACGGGGTCGCGCAGCGTGATGTAGGCCATGCGGCCGCGCCGGTTCAGCTCGGCGATCTGGCCCTCGACCCAGATGCGGCCCAGACGGCCGATCCACTGGCCGACGGCGTTGAGGACGACGCGTACCGGTTGCGGCGCCTCGGCGGAACTGTCCATTCCCATGCCAACCGAGCCTAGGCCAGGGCGGGGACAGTTCGGGGCAGGCCCGCCAGGCGCGGGGGCGGGGCGGTCAGGCGGTCGCGTCGCCGCCGGCGGAGACGGTGTTGTTGAGGCCGATGTCGGTGACGGAGGGCTCGCCCTCGGCGTGGTGGACGGTGTTGTCGGCGCCGGTCACGCGGATGGAGTCGGCGCTGCCGATGTGCACCGTCAGCTCGTTGCCCAGGACGGAGACCTCGCCGCACTGGCCGTTGAGGACGACCTCGGCCCCGCTGGCGGGCACGTTGACGTTCTGGCCGTCGC
>ANAW01000171.1:0-16197 GCA_000340945.1 Nocardiopsis synnemataformans DSM 44143
CCAGGACGGAGACCTCGCCGCACTGGCCGTTGAGGACGACCTCGGCCCCGCTGGCGGTCACGTTGACGTTCTGGCCGTCGCACTCCTCGGTGACGCTGCCCTCGACCGAGGCGATGGTGAGGTCGCCGGTCTCGCTGTCCACGGAGATGCCGCCGCCCTCGTCGAGGGTGACGTCGCCGTCCTGGTTGCCGACCGAGACGTCGCCGTCGGAGTCGACGGAGACCTCCCCGTCCTCACTGCCGACGGACACGCCGTCGGGGTCCACGGAGACCTCCTGGTCGGTCCCGGGGATGCCGACCGAACAACCGGTCAGCCAGAACGCGGTGGCCGCCAGGAGTGCGGCGGCGGGGACAGCGGAACGCATGTTGGTGTCCTTTCGGACGGGAGGAGCCGGTGTGGTCACTCCCTATGACGTTCCGTACCGCCCCGCGGTTCCCGTGCCCCGCGGACGCGGCCGTCACCGGGACCGACGGCGCTCCCGCCCCGGCGGTCCGCGCGCCTCAGGCCTCGGCCTCCAGCTTGGCGATGCGGTTGTCGTACATCCTGATGAACTCGGGGCGGCTCTGGTGGGCGACCTCGTAGGCGCGCAGCTCGCGGACCTGCCCGATGGTGAGCTTGCGCAGGCGGGCGCGGACCGAGGGCAGGGTGAGCTCGTCGTAGGTGGGCACGGCGAGGTCCTCCAGCGAGGGGGCGGCCCCCTTGCGCACCCTCTCCAGGATCTCGTCGCTGCTGACCCTGGTGTGCGCCTCGGCGGCGGCGAGCTCCTCCGCGATGGCGGCGCCCTCCTCGGGGACGTCCGCGGTGGCGGGGGTGGCGGGCTCGGTCCGCTCCTCCCGGTCGCTCGCGGCCTCCTCGGCCACGACCGGCTCGGCGGCCTCAGGGGTCTTGGCGGCCTCAGGGGTGGCGGAGGTCTCCTGCTTCGCGGCGGGCTTCTTCTTGGCGGCGGGCTTCTTCTTCGGCGCGGGCTTGACCGGCTTGACCGGCTCGGCGGGCTTCTCCCGCACGGCGGGCTCGGCGGTCGCGGGCTCCTCGGCCTCCGCCTCCGCGGTCGCGGACTCCTGCTTCGCGGCGGGCTCGGCGGTCACCGCGGGCTCGGCCGCGGCGGGCTCCTCGGTCCTCTCCGCGGCCTGCGGCTTCCCGGCGCTCTCCGCCTCGTCCGCCCCGGCCTTCTCGGTCTTCTCCGCGGGCGCCGGAGCGTCCGCGGCCGTGCTCCGCGCGGTCACGTCCTCGGTCTCCGCGGGCGCGGAGGCGGGGGACTGGGGGGTCCCGGCCGCCTCCCGGGCCGCGGGCTCAGGCGTGTCCGCCGTTTCCTTGCGCCCGAAGATGCCCTTGACCAGGGCGACCAGCTTCGTGGCGAGCGTCGGGTTCGACATAGGACGGGGGCTCCTGGTGATCTCGGCGAGTGGGGTGAGCGGCGCGCGAACAGCCGACCGGCAGGGCCGAGGTGAGGGCGAACCGCCTGCAATGCGTGTGATGGTGAACCAGGATAGAGGAGGGAGGAACACCATGAGCAGGGGAGAAGTGAACGATTTCGCCACTTCGAGGCGCAACCGGATGCGCCCCGTTGCGATACCGTCACCTTGGCACCGGTCGCGCGCCGAAGCGGCCTGTTCAGTGCCGTCTCCCACACCCGGGTCGCACGCCGCCCAAGCCACCTAGGATGTAACACATGACTGCGATGACGACTGCCACGAACCAACGCCGTGTGCTCCTCGCCAACCCCCGGGGCTACTGCGCCGGTGTCGACCGCGCTGTCATCACCGTCGAGAAAGCCCTGGAGCAGTACGGCGCGCCGATCTACGTCCGCAAGCAGATCGTGCACAACACCCACGTGGTGCGCACCCTGGAGGAGCGAGGCGCGATCTTCGTCGAGGAGACCGAGGAGGTGCCCGAGGGGGCCATCGTGGTCTTCTCCGCGCACGGCGTCTCCCCGGTCGTGCACGAGGAGGCGCACAGGCGCAGCCTCAAGACGATCGACGCCACCTGCCCGCTCGTCACCAAGGTCCACAAGGAGGCCAAGCGCTTCGCCTCCGAGGACCGGGACATCATCCTCATCGGCCACATCGGCCACGAGGAGGTCGAGGGCACCAGCGGTGAGGCTCCCGAGCACATCCAGATCGTCGAGAGCCCGGACGAGGTGCACAAGGTCCAGGTGCGCAACCCGGACAACGTGTCGTGGCTCTCCCAGACGACCCTGTCGGTGGACGAGACCACCCAGACGGTGGACGCCCTGCGCGAGCGGTTCCCGAACCTGCTCGACCCGCCCAGCGACGACATCTGCTACGCCACCTCCAACCGCCAGGACGCGGTCAAGGCGATGGCGCCCGAGTGCGAGCTGGTCGTCGTGGTCGGCTCCGACAACTCGTCGAACTCGGTCCGCCTGGTCGAGGTGGCCCTGGACGCCGGCGCCGACGCCGCCCACCTGATCGACAACGCCTCGCTGATGGACGACTCCTGGCTGGAGGGCGTGACCACGGTCGGCGTGACCAGCGGCGCCTCCGTGCCGGACATCCTGGTGCGCGAGCTGCTCGACAGGCTGGCCGGGCACGGCTACGGCACGGTCACCCCGGTGACCACCGCCGACGAGACGCTGACCTTCTCGCTGCCCAAGGAGCTGCGCCGCGACCTGCGCGCCGAGTAGCGCCCGGGTTCCGGGCCCCCGGAACACACCCTGCACGTGAAGGCGCCCGGTCGGGAGAACCGACCGGGCGCCTCGTCATGCGGGGAGTCGGACGCGGTCATACGGGGGCCGGACTCGGTGGCCTCCGGCGCGCCCGCGAGCGCTCCCCCGGCTCCGTCAGCCCCGTAGGGCGGCGTCCACCTCCGACAGCAGCCGCGCTCTGGACCGCGCGCCGACCAGCTTCAGCAGCGGTTCGCCGTCGCGGAAGAGCATCAGCGTCGGCAGCGACATCACCCCGTGCCCGCGTGTGGTGAGGGGGTTCTCGTCGGCGTTGACCTTGCGGACGGCGAGCGTTCCGGCGCGCTCGTCCGCGATCTGGTCGAGCACCGGGGCCAGCATGCGGCAGGGCGGGCACCAGTCCGCCCAGAACTCCACCAGGACGGGGCCCTCACCGCCGAGGACGTCGCTTTCGAAGGTTCCGTCGGTGACGGCGGACACCTCGGCGGTCGAATTCGTGGACGGCATCACGGCTCCTCGGGATCGTTCGCTTCACCGGTGCACAGCCCCGCCGCCCCGCAGCCCCCGGTCTCGCGGACCAGGGCCTCGGACAGCTTGGCCGTGAGACTGCCGCGCATCGCGCCGAGCCGCTCCAGGCAGGCGTCCACCTCCGCGAGCCTGCGCCGGTAGACCTCGATCGAGTCGGGGCAGGAGTCCCCGGTCTCGTGGCCCGAGCGCAGGCACTCGACGAACGGACGGGTGTCGTCGAGGCTGAGGCCGACGGACTGGAGGGTCAGGATCTCGCTGACCAGCCGGTAGTCGTCCTCGCCGTAGTCCCGGTAGCCGTTGGCCGAGCGCCGTGCGCTGAGCAGTCCCTGGGACTCGTAGAACCGCAGGGCACGGGCCGTGGTCCCGGTACGTCGGGCGAGTTCACCGATGCGCATGGGACGACGGTAAACCCTGACGTCGACGTCAAGGCAAGGAGGCGGGCACGCCCGGGAACGGCCGGGGCACGCGCTCCCCGCTCAGGCGCCGTCCGCGGACTCCCCGCCGCCGTCGGCGTCGGTCTCCAGGCCCTCGGCCAGGTGGGTCAGCTCGTCCAGGTCGGCGGGGCCGAACACGACCAGGGTCACGCCCTCCTCGCGCAGGACCAGGGCGTTCTCGTCCTCGGACTCGTGGTGCTCCCACTCGCGGCCGTCGACCGGGACCGTACCGACCTGCTCGGCGCCGGGAACCCTCTCCGCGAGGACGGCGCCGGGGTCGGCGTCGCTCTGGACCAGCATGGCGTGGCTGTCCTCGGCCGTGGCGAAGCCCACGCTCCACTGGACCGGCCCGGACACGTCCAGCGTGGAGCTGGTGGGCGTCCACCCCTCCTGCGCCAGGTCGGCGGAGGGCACCGTCACCGGGTAGTCCGCCGCCTCCCGCAGGACGTCGGCGTCCGGCCGGTACTCCACCGACGGAATGCTCTCGCCCGAGCGCGTGGAGACCACGAACGCCATCACCAGGACGATGCCGACGATGATGCCGAGGGAGATGGCGTAGTTCTTGAAGGTCGCGCTGGACCGGCTGTGCTCACTCATGACCTCTCCAGCTTGCCGCAGGTCGCGGGCCCCGAGGACCCGGGGTGCGCTTAGCGCCGGGGTTCGAGCTGGGTGAGCAGGCCGGTGATGTCGTCGGCGAGCCGGCGGGCCTCGGCGTCCTCGCGCTGGACCACCTCGGCCACGGCCAGCAGCATGGCTCCGCTCACGACGATGAGCAGTGCCTCGTCCACCGGCTCGTCGGCCTTGCGGAACAGCGCCACGTTGCGGTCGGTCCACTGGGTGAGCCGGGTCCGCAGCTGGTAGTCGAACCCGGGAGGGCCGTCACCGCTGAAGAACAGCCGTGTGGTCTCCCTCTCCTCGATGCATCCGAGCAGGTAGGCGCGGGCGGCGATGTTCATCAGCCGTGTGGGGTCCTTCTCCCCGTCGGAGCGGGCCTCCACGACCGCCTGGTGGGTGCGGTCCTGCTGGCGCTGCTGGAACTCCTCGTACAGGGCGAGGTAGAGGTCGGCCTTGCCGCTGAAGTGGTGGTAGAGGCTGCCGACGCTGGCCCCGGCCGCGGCGACGACCTCGCTCACCCCGGCCTTGGCGAAGCCCACCGTGCGAAAGACCTGGGAGGCCGCCTTGAGCAGGGCGCTGCGGGTGGCCGCGCCGCGCGGGGAGACCCTCGCGGGCTTGTCCGTCTTGTCCACTGTCACGCCTCACTCCAGTCCGGGTCACGCCAGAGTAGTCCGTCCCCGTCCACCCGTGACCGCCCCGAGGGGTACCCGTGGCCCCGCGGGTGTCACGTCGGGTGACTACCCTAGACCTGCCCCCGACCTGTTCTCCCGACGGAAGGTGTGTCCATGTCGCAGTCCAGCAGCCCGCCCAAGGCCCCGGATCGCAACCTCGCGCTGGAACTGGTCCGCGTCACCGAGACCGCGGCGCTCGCCGCGGCCCGCTGGGTGGGCAAGGGCGACAAGATCGGCGCGGACGGCGCCGCGGTGCGCGGCATGCGGCACATGATCAGCACCGTGTCCATGAACGGGACCGTGGTGATCGGCGAGGGCGAGAAGGACAACGCCCCGATGCTCTACAACGGCGAGCGGGTCGGCGACGGCGGCGGTCAGGGCTGGGACGTGGCGGTCGACCCGATCGACGGCACCACCCTGACCGCCATGGGCATGCCCAACGCCGTTTCGGTGATCGCGATGAGTCCGCGCAACACCATGTTCGACCCCTCCGCGGTGTTCTACATGGAGAAGCTCGCCACGGGCCCCGAGGCCGCCGACGTGGTGGACATCGCCGCTCCCGTGGCCGACAACGTCCGGGCCGTGGCCCGCGCCAAGGGCAAGTCGCCGCAGGACGTGACCGTCGTCATCCTGGACCGCCCCCGGCACAAGCAGATCGTGCAGGACGTGCGCGACGCGGGCGCCCGGATCAAGTTCATCAGCGACGGCGACGTGGCCGGGGCGATCATGGCGGCCCGTGCGGGGACCGGCGTGGACCTGCTGCTGGGCATCGGCGGCACCCCGGAGGGCATCATCACCGCCTGCGCGATGAAGTGCCTGGACGGCGTCATCCAGGGCCGTCTGTGGCCCAAGGACGAGGAGGAGCGGCGCAAGGCGCTCGACGCCGGGCACGACCTGGACCGCGTGCTCCGCACCGACGACCTCGTCTCGTCCGACGACGTGTTCTTCGCCGCGACCGGCATCACCGACGGGGAACTGGTCGGCGGCGTCCGCTACGAGTCCTCGCGGGTCATCACCGACTCCCTGGTCATGCGCGGCCGCAGCGGCACCGTCCGCCAGGTGCTCAGCGAGCACCGCCTGGGCAAGCTGGCCTCCTACAGCGGCGTCGACCTGACCTCGGCCCCCTACCGCGGCGAGGAGCCCCAGTCGGCCTAGGCCGCTGATCCGCAGACCTCCGCGGAACGCTTCACCCCGGTGTCCCGTCCCGGCCGGTACGGGACACCGGGCCCCTTCCCCACCGGCCGACCGAAAAGGGCACCGGACGCGAACCACACCGGGTCGACACGGCATCAGACCAGGCGTTGGTTGCGCGGTGCACGCGCCAAGGAATTCCCCGCCGGAGGTTTGATGTCCTACCCCGATCCCCCACAGCAGCCCCAGTGGCAGCCTCAGCCGCCCGGGCAGGGCTACCCTCCGCCGCAGGCTCCCGGCCAGCCCCCCACAGGCTTCGGCGGCGGCGCTCCCGGCGGTCCGCCCCCCGCGGGCCCCTTCCCGGGGGGCCAGTACTCCGGCGGGCACGTGCCGCCCTCCGGCGGCGGCCGCAACAGGCGCTGGCTGATCCCGACCGCCGCGGGCACCGCGCTCCTCCTCATGGGCGGCACGGTGTGGGCCACCGTCTCGCTGGTCAGCTTCGGCGGCCCTCAGCCGGAAGACGTGCTCCCCGGCAGCGCGCTCGCGTTCGGCGGGATCGACCTGTCCATCGACGGCTCCCAGGCCATGGAGCTGCTGCAGTTCGTGGAGCGGCTCCCCGACGAGGTCACCGCGGAGATGGACGAGCCCGACGGCGACATGACGGGGCTGGTCGCCGAGGGGTTCGTGGCCGCCTTCCCCGAGGCGCAGCAGTCCGAGGTCGAGGAGTGGATCGGCCAGCGCGTGGGCTTCGCGATGTGGCCCGCCAGCGGTGAGGCCGAGCTGGGCGAGGGCGCCGGCGTGGCCGGGGCGTTCGCGCTCGCGGTGGAGGACGAGCGGCTCGCCCAGGAGCAGCTGGAGCGGCTCAGCGGCGACTACGACGACCTCTACTTCGAGGTGGTCGACGACTTCGCGCTCCTCAGCACCTCCGACGCGGCGCTGGCCGACCTGCACGCGCAGGTGGACGAGCACGGTCCCCTGGCCGACGCCGACACCTTCTCCGGCGACATGGCCGACGTGCCCGGCGGCAGCCTGGCCGTCGGGTGGGCGGACCTGGCGCGCCTGATGGAGGTCGAGGAGTTCGCCCAGGAGTTCGAGGCCGACCTGGCCGCCGAGACCGGTGAGCTGAGCGGCCGGATGACCGCGTCCCTGCGGGTGGACGGCGAGTACCTGGAGGCGCGGACGGACGTCTTCGACCTCACGGTGGACGGCACCGACCTGGCCTGGCTGGCCGAGACCCCGGGGGCGAGCGTGGCGGCGATGGAGTCGCTGCCCGAGAGCACGGTCATGGCCGTGGGCGCCAGCGGCCTGGACACGGCGCTGGCCGACGCCTACGAGAGCGACTCGATCCCGTTCATGACGAGCAGCGGCCAGATGCAGGAGATGGAGCGCCAGTTCAACTCGATGGGCGCCCCGCTGCCGGAGGGCTTCACCCAGCTGCTGGGCTCCTCGACCGCGTTCGGTGTCACCGACATGAACCTGGAGGGCTTCTTCGGGTCCTCCTACAGCGGCGGCGGGGAGGCGTCCTTCCAGTACCGCGCGGTGGGCGGTGACGAGCAGATCCTGAGCGACTTCGTCGAGGGCACGGTCGTCGACTCGTACAGCACCCCGCCGGGGGTGAGCACCGACGGCGACGCCGTGGTGGTGTCCCAGGGCAGCAGCGCCACCGGGCGCCTGGGCGACGACCCGGTCTTCCAGCAGACCATGCAGGAGATGGACTCGGCGGTGATGGCCGGGTACATGGACCTGCGCCAGGTGCTGGTCGACAGCGGGGTGGAGGCCCCCGACCAGTGGGGCGCCGTGGGCATGGCGCTGAGCGTCACCGAGGAGGGGCAGCGCAGCAGCGTCGAGCTGCGCTGGTCGCCCAGCGGCGGCGAGTAGCCGCACGGCTC
The DNA here is from genome assembly GCA_000340945.1 of Nocardiopsis synnemataformans DSM 44143. Lineage (GTDB taxonomy): Bacteria > Actinomycetota > Actinomycetes > Streptosporangiales > Streptosporangiaceae > Nocardiopsis > Nocardiopsis synnemataformans. The sequence goes on from ANAW01000171.1 coordinate 7,907, forward strand.
ACGAGTGCGCGGACGGCGTGGGGGAGAGCGGTTCCCCCACGCCGTCCGCGCGTGCGGGGGGAACTCAGCCGACCACGCGGCGTCTCATCCGGGCACACGCCAGGAACCACATGAGGACCACGAACACCAGCAGCACCCCGAGGTGGAGCAGCGCCGCTCCGGCCCCGAGGTTGCCGAAGACCGCCCCGCGGGTCAGCTCGACCGAGTGGTAGAGCGGGTTGACCATGGCCGCGTTCTGCACCCAGTCGGGCAGCTCGGTGAGCGGGAAGAACGTGCCCGCCACCAGGAACAGCGGGGTGAACAGGCCGCTGAACACGTAGTCCATGGACCGCACCGAGTTGATCAGGGCGGAGATCCAGATGCCGAAGAGCGCGAAGGCGAACCCGGAGAGGAAGGCGATGAGCGGCACGAGCAGCAGGCCGGGGCCGGGACGCAGCCCGAAACCGACCGCGACCAGCAGCGGGACGCACCCGTACACGCCCGAGCGCATCGCCAGCCACAGCGCCTCGCCGGTGACGAGTTCGCGCACGTCCACGGGGGCGGCGAGGATGCCCTCGTAGGTGTGCAGGAAGCGGCGTTTGATGAAGGTGTTGATGACCCCGGGCATCATCGACTGGAACAGCACCGACACCGCCACGATGCCGGTGCCGAGGAAGTCGATGTAGCTGTACCCGGCGAGGGTGCCGATGAGGGCGCCCATGCCGAAGCCGAAGCAGAGCAGGTAGAGGGTGGGCTCGACCACGGCCGCGAAGGTGGTCGCCCGCCAGGACTGGCCGTACAGGATCCACTCGCGGGCGACGACGCCCATCACCGCGTCGGCCTCCAACCGGCCGGGGCGGGCGTGGATCTCGGGCCGGGCGTCCTCCCGGGCCTGCTGTGTCTGGACCGTCATTCCACACTCTCCCCGGTCAGGGTCACGAAAACGTCCTCCAGGGTGCTCACCCGGCGCAGCGGCACGCCCAGCCGGTCGCGCAGGGAGTCGGGCAGCTCCTCGGCGCGCAGGACCGACACGGTGGTGCCGGTGCGCCGGGTGGTGAAGCCGTGGCCGTGGACGAGGCGTTCGAGCCCGTCGGCGCCCTCCTCGCCCGGAACGTACTCCTCCACGGTGGTCCCCGCGTACTTGGCGACGAGGTCGGCGGGGGTGCCGCGCTCGACGATCCTGCCCGCGGCCATGAGCGCCACCTCGTCGGAGAGGCGTTCGGCCTCCTCGATGTAGTGCGTGGACATCAGCACGGTGACGCCCTCGGCGCGCAGCGCGGAGATGACGCTCCACAGGTCCTGGCGCACCTGCGGGTCCAGGCCCACGGTGGGCTCGTCCATGAGGACGAGCTCGGGCCGGTGCAGCAGGGCGCGGACGATGAGCAGGCGGCGGCGCATGCCCCCGGACAGGTCGTCGACGAGGGTCGAGCCCCGGTCGGCGAGCTGGGCGAGCCGCATGGTCCGGGCGATGGCCTCGCGCCGCTGGCGGCGCGGCACCCGGTAGAGGTAGGAGAACATCCGCAGGTTCTGCTCGACGGTGAGCTCCTCGTCGAGGTTGTCGTGCTGGGGCACGACGCCCATGCGGGCCCGGGCCCACTTGGACTCGTCGGGGATGGCGTGGCCGAGGATGCGGATCTCGCCCTCGTCGGCGAGGGACTGGGCGGTGAGCATCTTCATGGTCGTGGACTTGCCCGCGCCGTTGGGCCCCAGCAAGCCCAGGACGACGCCCTGCGGAACCTCCAGGTCGAGCCCGTCGACGGCGGTGAGCGAACCGAAGCGCTTGACGACCCCCCGGAGTCGCAGGGCGGGGACGACCGGTGTGTCACCGGCGTCCATGGTCGCGCTCCCGGACGGACGGCGACCGGGGTCAGGTGTGGTCATGGACACAACGGTAGACAGCGGGGGCGGCGGATTTCCAGCGGGTTTTTCCGGCTGTGGAAACACTCCCCCGCGCCGTGTGCGGCGGCGGCCCGCGCGGGCCGCGCACACGCCCCCGCCGCGCGCCCCGACCGGCGGAAAACCCGTTGCCCCGGTCGGGGCGCCCGCCTACGATCGTCCTCCGGATCCGTAGGAACGAGAATCCGGAGGACGACTCCGGACGGGAAAGGGTGAGTATGCCCCGGAACGCGCCGAGCGCGCCTCACAGTCACGCGTGCCACCGCCGTACCCGGCTCCCGGGTACCTGAGGCGGCCACGCCCCTTCCGTCGAGAAGCGCTCGGCCTGCTCCCTGCTGTCTGTCACCGTTTCCAGCAAGGAGTACCTCCGGGTGTCCACCACCGATTCCTCCGGCCGTTCCGGCCGTCAGTCCGCTTCCGGCCGGCTCTCCGGCCCAGGCCGCCGCTCCGCCTCCGCAGCGCGCACCGGCGCCTTCGCCTGCGTGCGCTGCGGCCTGACCGTGTCCCTCCTCGATCCCGAGGGGGACCCGCGCGACCACTGCCCGAGCTGTCTGAGCTCCCGCCACGTCCTGGACCGGGCCGGGGGCGGCGCCTCCGACTGCGGCGGGCGCATGGCCCCGATCTCCGTCGCGGTTCCGCGCGGCGGCGCCTGGACGCTCATCCACCGCTGCGGCGTGTGCGACGAGATGTCCGAGAGCGCCGTCTCACCGGACGACAACCACCTCGTCCTCATGCGGATCGCGGTCCGGCCGCTGGCCGAACCGCCCTTCCCGCTCGACCTGTTCGGGGAGGTGTGAGCGTGGGCCGACGCAACACCCGCGTCACCAGGCGTCCCCAGCGCCCCAAGACCGTGCTGCACGCCCACGGCGAGGCGGGCGGCGCGGGCTCGTTCCGCTGTGTGCGGTGCCGTCTGGAGATCCCGGCCCGGGCGCCGGGGACGGCCCACCGCAACCACTGCCCGCACTGCCTGACCAGCCTGCACGTGGACCTGCGGATCCCCGGCGACCGCGCGTCCGGCTGCCGGGGCGCGATGGACGCGCTGAGCATGGCGGCGCGTCCGGACGGGGAGTGGATGATCGTCCACCGCTGCGCGCGGTGCGGCGAGCTCGGCTCCAACCGCGTGGCGGGCGACGACAACGCCCGCGCGCTGGTCAGGGTGGCGGTCCGGCCGCTGGCCGCCGCCTCCGACGCCGTCGCCAGGCGGGCGCTGATGGACCTGTGACGGCGGGCGGGGCGGGGGCCGTGCGGTTCCCGCCCCGCCCGGGCCCGGCGCGCCACGCTCCCCGGGCTGGCCGACGCGGGGCGCCTCCGGGCGGGGCCGTCCCGCCGCGCTTCCCCGCGCGGGCCGACGCCGGGTGCTCCCCGGACGCCGCCGACGCGCGGTGCTCCCCGGACGGGCGACCGGCCCGGGGTTTCGCCTAATGTGGGCGGTGTGAGTGAGGAAGTGTCCCCCGATCGGCTCCGCGCCTCCAACACCGACCGCGAACGGGTCCTGCGGGTCCTGCGCGAGGCCGCCGGCGACGGCCGCCTGGACCTGGAGGAGTTCGAGGAGCGCTCCTCCCTCGCGCACGAGGCCCGGACCCTCGGCGAGCTGCCCGGGATCACCGCCGACCTCCTCCCCGCCGAGCAGCAGCCCATCCGCCTGGACCGCCAGCCCGTCCTGGGCCTGTTCGGCAGCGCCGAGCGCAGGGGCCGCTGGGTGGCCTATCCGAACGAGCTGGCCGTGGCTCTGGTCGGCAGGGTCGCGGTGGACATGCGCGAGGCGCTCCTGATGCACAACCACCACCGGATGACCGTGACCGCCGTCCTGGGCCGCGTGGAGATCGACGTCCCCGAGGGCGTCGAGGTGCGGCTGACCGGCTGGTCGTTCCTGGGCAGGCGCACCACCACCGCGCGGCGCTCCGAGCTGTCCCACCCGCCGGTGCTGGAGATCGACGGGTTCTCCCTGTTCGGCGTGGTGCGCGTGCGCGCCCCCAGGAGGCGGCGCCTCCTGGGCTGGCGCCGCCGCGAGCGCCGACGCGGCATCGGGGCCTGACCCCCGGCCCGGACGGAGCCGCCGCGGGCCGCCTGGCACACCCTCGTCCGCCCCGCGCCCGAGGGGCCGCCGCTGGCCGACCGGCGCACCCCGCCGGTCCCGGCCCGCGCACGCCCCGGGAGCCGCCGCGAACCGCGCCGGACCCGCGCCGACCTGCGAGGACCGCGGACCGGGTACGACGGACGGCGGCGGTGTCAACATGACGCGCGCAACACCGCCAACCCCGGGTGAGGTGGCGGTGTGCTCCGGTGCGTCTGGCAGTCTGGGGCTCACACGTTTTCCCAGGGAGAGTTGGGTTGCAATGAGCGAGTTCCGTATCGAGCACGACTCGATGGGCGAGGTCAGGGTTCCGGCCGAGGCCAAGTGGAGGGCCCAGACGCAGCGTGCGGTCGAGAACTTCCCGATCTCCGGCCAGGGCCTGGAGGGCGCGCACATCGCCGCCCTCGGCCAGATCAAGGCCGCCGCGGCCAAGGTCAACGCCGAGCTCGGCGTCATCAGCGACGACCTGGGCAAGGCGATCCGGGAGGCCGCCCTGGAGGTCGCCGAGGGCCGGTGGAACGACGAGTTCCCGATCGACGTCTTCCAGACCGGCTCGGGCACCTCCAGCAACATGAACACCAACGAGGTCGTCGCGACGCTGGCCACCGAGCGCCTCGGTGCTCCCGTGCACCCCAACGACCACGTCAACGCGTCGCAGTCCTCCAACGACGTGTTCCCCTCCTCCATCCACATCGCCGCCACCTCCGCCGTCCAGAACGACCTGGTCCCGGCGCTGCGGCACCTGGAGCAGGCGCTCAGCGCCAAGGCGACCGAGTTCGCCTCCGTGGTCAAGAGCGGCCGCACCCACCTCATGGACGCCACCCCCGTCACCCTGGGCCAGGAGTTCGCCGGGTACGCCGCCCAGGTGCGCTACGGCGTGGAGCGCCTGGAGGCCGTCCTGCCGCGCGTGGCCGAGCTGCCGCTGGGCGGCACCGCCGTGGGCACCGGCATCAACACCCCCGAGGGCTTCTCCGCCCGGGTCATCGCCGAGATCGCCGAGCACACCGGCCTGCCGCTGACCGAGGCCCGCGACCACTTCGAGGCGCAGGGCGCCCGCGACGGCCTGGTCGAGCTGTCCGGCCAGCTGCGGACCGTCGCGGTCGGCTTCGCCAAGATCGCCAACGACATCCGCTGGATGGGCTCGGGCCCGACCACGGGCCTGGGCGAGATCCTCCTGCCCGACCTCCAGCCGGGCTCCTCGATCATGCCGGGCAAGGTCAACCCGGTCCTGTGCGAGGCCATGCTCCAGGTGACCTCGCAGGTCGTCGGCAACGACGCCGCGGTGGCCTTCGGCGGCGCGAGCGGCAACTTCGAGCTGAACGTGCAGCTGCCGATGATCGCCCGCAACGTGCTGGAGTCGATCCGCCTGCTCTCCAACGTCTCGCGCGTGTTCGCCGACCGCTGCGTGTCCGGGATCGAGGCCGACGCCGAGCAGTGCCGCGTCTACGCCGAGTCCTCGCCGTCGATCGTGACCCCGCTCAACCGCTACATCGGCTACGAGGAGGCCTCCAAGGTCGCCAAGCAGTCGCTCAAGGAGAAGAAGACCATCCGCGAGGTGGTCATCGAGCGCGGCTACGTCGAGGACGGCAAGCTCACCGAGGCGCAGCTGGACGAGGCCCTCGACGTGCTGCGGATGACCAACTCCCAGTAGTCCGGACCCGTCGCACCACGGGGCGCCCCGCGTGCGGGGTGCCCCTTCCGTGTGCCGGTCGGGGCGGTCGTGCGCCGGTCGGGGCGGTCGTGCGCCGGTCGGGGCGCACGGTGCGCGCGGGTCGCGGTTGTGTCTCACTCGGCCGTGGGAGGCTTCGACCAGGAACCTTCCGCGCGCGGGAGGCGTCCGACATTCTTGAACAGAGCACCTTGGAAGCCCGCCTTCGAGAGGGCAGTACATGTCGAGCAACAGCGGCAGTGAACGTGTCGTCGCGGACCGCTACGTCCTGCGCCGTGAACTCGGCCGCGGCGGTATGGGGGTGGTCTGGGAGGCGTTCGACCCGACGCTGGACCGCGACGTCGCGATCAAGCAGGTGCTGCTTCCCGACCACTTCACCGACTCCGAGCGCGCGGACGCGCACGGCCGGGTCCGGCGCGAGGCGCGCTCCGCCGCGCGGATCAGCCACCCCACGGTGATCACCATCCACGACGTCTTCGAGCACGACGGCAACCCGTGGGTCGTCATGGAGCTGGTCGAGGGCGGGTCCCTCCAGGACCGGCTCAACGAGCGGGGCGCCCTGCCGCCGGACGAGGTCGCGGAGATCGCCGAGTCGCTGCTGCGCGCCGTGCGGGCGGCGAACGCGGCCGGGGTCCTGCACCGCGACATCAAGCCGGGCAACATCATGACGTCCCTGGACGACCGGGTGATCCTGACCGACTTCGGCATCGCGACGATGGAGGGCGGGCCGAGCATCACCCGCACCGGCGCGCTGATCGGCTCCCCCGAGTACATGTCGCCCGAGCGGCTCTCGGGAGGCCCGGCCGAGCACCGGGGCGACCTGTGGAGCATCGGCGTGACCCTGTTCGCGGCGGTGGAGGGCACCTCCCCGTTCCGCCGCGACAGCCTCACCGCGGCGATCGCGGCGGTGATGTCCGCGCCGCTGCCGCCGATGACGCGCGCCGGGTGGCTGGAGCCGGTCATCTCCGGTCTGCTGGAGCGCGACCCGGACCGCAGGCTGAACGTGGACGAGGCGCTGGCGCTGCTGCGCGAGCGCGGCGGAACGAGCGCGGGCGGCGACGGCAGCGGCGGCCGCGGCGCGGCGGGTGCCGTGGGAGCCGCGGGGGCGGGTGCGTTCGGAGGCGGCGCCCCGACCCTCGGCAGCGGCCCGCACGCGGCCCCCGGTGTCAGCGGCCCGCAGAGCCCCCACCACGCGCCGAGCGGCGGCCGCCCCGGCACGGGGCCGCAGGGCGGCCACCCCCACACGCGGACCCCGCTGTCGCAGGGCCCGGTGACGGGGCCGCGCGCACCGCGGGGCGGATCGGCGAACCCGGTGACGCCCGCGACGCCCCTCCCGTACGGGCACCGCCCGGTCTACCAGCACCAGCCGACCCGCTCCGCGGGAGGCGGCCACGGTGCCATGGGCCACGGCGCGGGGTCGGGTCACGGCGGCACGGGCCGCGGCCCGGGAGGGCCCGCAGGCCCCGGTGTCCCGCTCCACTCGGGAGGTCACGGCGGCGCGCACCCGGGGTCGGGGTCGGGGTCGGGGAACACCAAGCTCCTCATCGGCGTGGGCGCCGCGGTGGTGGTCCTGGCGCTGATCAGCGGTGTGGCCGTGGTCGGCGCGACCCTGTTCGCGGGCGCCGAGGCCGAGGGCGGCGCCTCCGAGGCGCTGTCGGCGTCCGAGAGCGCGAGGCCCCCGGCGGAACCCTCCACCTCCGTCGGCGGCGGGGACGAGGGCGGTGTCGGCAGCGGCAGCGGCGGTGAGGGCCAGGGCGACAGCGGCCAGACGAGCGGAGAGGCCGGGGAAGAGAGCGGGGAAGAGGACGGGGAGCCGCCGTCCTACGACGACCTGGAGACCTTCCGGTCGCAGTGGTTCCACGTGGACTACCCGGCCGGGTGGCAGGTGGACGACAGCGAGATCGACAACACGCTGGCGATGTTCGTCGCGCCGGGCATGGACCACCAGGTGTGGGTGACCGGCTGGACCGAGCAGGAGTTCACCGGGACGAGCGCCGAGTACCTGGAGGAGACCAACGGCGGGACGAGGGTCGAGGGCGACGTCACCGCCGACTACACGCAGTTGGAGCTGGAGGAGTTCGACGACGGCGACTTCGAGGAGGGCTGGGACGTCGCCCTGGTGGAGTCCGACTTCACCAACGAGACCTGGGCGAGCGAGGAGCGGCGCTTCTGGGCCTACGCGATCAGCACCGAGTACGGGGGTGACCGGGTGTTCTACCTGGTCAGCGTGAACGTTCCGCGCGAGGACGCCGACTACTACGACGACCTGCCCGAGGACGTCATGGAGTCGTTCGACCCGCAGCTGTGAGCGCCCCCGCCCGCCGGTCGCGGCGGACGGGGCGCCGAGCAGAACGGGGGCCGTTCCGGAAGGGAACGGCCCCCGTCTTCGTGCGTCCCGGAGGAGTTGTCCGTCGGCAGGGCCGCGGACGCCCCGGGCGGGTCAGTACCAGCCGATGGACTGGGAGTGGGCCCAGGCCTCACAGGGAGTGCCGTAGCGGCCCTTGATGTAGTCGATGCCCCAGGCGATCTGGGTGGCGGGGTTGGTCTGCCAGTCGTCGCCGTGGGAGGCCATCTTGTCACCCGGCAGCGACTGGGGGATGCCGTAGGCGCCCGAGCTGGGGTTCTGGGCGCTGGGGTTCCAGTTGCTCTCCTTCTGCCACAGGGGTTCGAGGC
>ANAW01000172.1:0-49510 GCA_000340945.1 Nocardiopsis synnemataformans DSM 44143
CGGTGGAGACCTCAAGGAGCGGCTCGTCTACCTCGACGGTGTCGCCCACGTTCTTCAGCCACTGGGTGACGGTGCCCTCGGTGACGCTCTCACCCAGGGCGGGCATGGAAACGGAAGTCGGCATGGGTTTCCTCGTTGGATCTGGGCGCGGTCTCTGCCCAACCCCTTGATGGGCAGCGCGGATGTGTGCGGGGGCGGGCCCTTGCGGCCCGCCCCCGGTGGTGCGGTCAGTCGTGGACGTGCAGCGGCTTGCCCGCCAGCGCGAGGTGCGCCTCGCCCAGCGCCTCGGACTGGCTCGGGTGCGGGTGGATCAGCTGGGCCACCTCGGAGGGCAGCGCCTCCCAGTTGTAGATCAGCTGTCCCTCGGCGATCAGCTCGCCGACGCGGCTGCCGACCATGTGGACGCCCAGTACCGGACCGTCCTTCTCGGCGATGACCTTGACCGCGCCCTGCGTCTGCAGGATCTGGCTCTTGCCGTTGCCCGCGAGGCTGTAGTTCATCTCCACGACGTCGTGTCCGCGCTCCTTGGCGACCTTGGTGGTCAGGCCCACGGACGCGACCTCGGGCTCGCAGTAGGTGACGCGGGGGACGCCGTCGTAGTCGATCGCGGGCGGGTTCTGCCCGGCGATGTGCTCGGCGACGAAGATGCCCTCGGCGAAACCGACGTGGGCGAGCTGGAGGGTGGGGATGAGGTCGCCCACGGCGTAGACGTTGCCCACGCCGGTGTGCAGGTTCTCGTCCACCTGGACGAAGCCGCGGTCCAGGGTGACGCCCTGCTCCTCGTAGCCCAGGCCCTCCGAGACCGGCCCGCGGCCGATGGCCACCAGCAGGACCTCGGCCTCCAGGGTCTTGCCGCCCTTGAGGGTGACGGTCACGCCGGAGTCGGTGGTCTTGACCGACTCGAACGGGGTGCCCAGCTCGTACTTGATCTTGCGCTTGCGGAAGGCCCGCTCCAACAGCTTGGAGCTGGACTCCTCCTCCACCGGCACCAGGTGCGGCAGGGCCTCGACGATGGTGACGTCGGAGCCGTAGGAGCGCCACACGCTGGCGAACTCCACGCCGATCACACCGCCGCCCAGGACGATGACCGACTCCGGCACGCGGTCCAGGTCGAGGGCCTGGTCGCTGGTCATGACCTTCTCGCCGTCGATGTCCAGCCCCAGGGTCTTGGGCTGGGAACCGGTGGCCAGGAGGACGTTGCGGCCCTTGTAGACCGCGCCGTCGACGGTGACCTCGTCCTTGCCGGTGAGCTTGCCCTCACCCGCGACGACGGTGATCTTGCGCGACTTGACCAGGCCGGTCAGGCCCTTGTACAGGCCGCCGATCACCTTGTCCTTGTAGGTGTGCACGGCCTCGATGTCGATGCCCTCGAACGTGGCCTTGACCCCGAAGTTCTCGCTCTCCTTGGCGGAGTCGGCGACCTCGGCCGAGTGCAGCAGGGCCTTGGTGGGGATGCAGCCGCGGTGCAGGCAGGTGCCGCCGAGCTTGTCTTTCTCGATCAGGACGACGCTCATGTCCAGCTCCGCGGCGCGCAGTGCCGCCGCGTAGCCGCCGCTGCCGCCGCCAAGGACGACGAGGTCGAAGGTGCCGCCGCTCTCACTCACGGGAACGAACTCCTTGTTGTGGCTGGTGATGGGTGGTGGGCCGCGGCCGGGCCCCGCGCGGGCGGAGGGAGGGTGTGCGCGGCCGCGGTGGCCGGGAGGGGCGGCGCTCCGGCTCGGGGAGGGCCGCCCCCTGGGCGGGTGCTACCCGGCGTACTCCTCGGCGATGCGGACCAGGGTGCGGGTGCCCGCGCCGGTGCCGCCCTTCGGGGTGTAGCCGTGCGGACCGCCCTGGTTGAAGGACGGGCCGGCGATGTCGAGGTGCGCCCACGTGACGCCCTCCTCGATGAACTCCCTGAGGAAGACGCCCGCGGAGAGCATGCCGCCCCAGCGCTCGCCCGCCACGTTGGCGATGTCGGCGACCGCGGAGTCCAGGCCCGCGCGCAGCTCGTCGGGCAGGGGCATCGGCCAGGAGGCCTCGCCCGCCTCGGCGGCCGCGGCGACGATCCGGTCGCGCGCCTCGTCGTCGTTGGACATGACCGCGAACACCCGGGTGCCGAGCGCGACCAGCTGGGCGCCGGTCAGGGTGGCGATGTCCACGACCAGGTCGGGCTCGTCCTCCTGCGCCCGCACCAGGGCGTCGGCCATGACCAGGCGGCCCTCGGCGTCGGTGTTGAGCACCTCGACGGTCTTGCCGCCGTAGATGGTCAGCACGTCGGAGGGCCGCTGGGCGGTGCCGCTGGGCATGTTCTCGGCCACGGCCAGGTAGCCGACGACGTTGACCCGCAGGTTCAGGGCGGCGATGGCGCGCATGGCGGCGAGCACGGAGGCGGCGCCCGCCATGTCGGACTTCATCCAGTCCATCGAGCCCGCGGGCTTGAGGGACAGGCCGCCGGAGTCGAACGTGATGCCCTTGCCGACGAAGGCGATGGTTTTGGTGGCCTCGGGGTGGCTGTGGGCCAGGCGGACCAGGCGGGGCGGGTTGGCCGAGCCCTGGCCGACGCCGGTCAGGCCGCCGTAGCCGCCCTCGGACAGGGCGGCCTCGTCCAGGACCTCGACGCGCAGGCCGGACCGCTGGGCGATCTCCTGCGCGGTGGCGGCCAGGTCCTCGGGGACCAGGTCGGCCGGTGCGGTGTTGACCAGGTCGCGGGTGAGGTTGACGGCCTCGGCCAGGACGGCGGCGCGCTCGGCGGCGTCCGAGGCGTCCGCGGCGGAGCTGGCCAGGACCAGCTCGGCGGCGGGCTTGTCCTTGGCGCCGGTGCGGTACCGGTCGAAGCCGTAGACGCCCAGGCGGGCTCCGAGGGCGACGGCGCCGGCCTCGGCGGCGGTCCCGGCGGGCAGGGCCAGGACGACGCGGCCCGCGCCCTCGGGGCGCGAGGTCAGCGAGCGCAGCGCGGCACCGGCGGCGCGGGACAGGATGTCGGGGTCGACGGGGCCCTCGGCGGGCGCCGGGCCGAGACCGACCGCGACGACGACCGGGGCCTTGACGGCTCCGAGGGAGGCAAGGGTGTGCACCTCCTCGGGGGCGCCGCTCGCTCCCAGGAGCGACAGGGTCTGGGCGAGGCCGCCGGAGAAGGCGGCATCGACGTCATGAGCGCCCGACGCGGGCTCCGGAGCATCGCCTCCGGAGTGGTAACCGACGACAACCGCGTCGGCGTCGAGCGAACTGGGGGACTCCGTATTTACTGACAACGACGTGCTCACGTCCCCGATGCTAGTCGCCTCGCGCGCCCGGCGGGGACGCGGCGCCCCGGCTCCGCGGGGGCCCTGACGCGGCGCTGCGGGGGGTCGCGGGAGCCGGGAGTGTGCGGGGTCGGGTCCGGCCCGCGCGCGCGGCGAGGGTGCCTCTGACCGCCGGTGAAGGGTGTCGTGGGCCGCCTCCGGGGCGGACACCGCCTTCCCGCGCGGGAGAACCGTGAAACCTGTGTGAAAAAATGTGATGATCGCGACATCGGGCACCCTCAGGCGGGTTACCGGCTGGTAGGAAACCGCCTGGTGGGACGCCTCACGGGCCGCGGACCGGGGCCGTGAATCCCCGTGCCGGTCCTCACAGACGGGTCGCGGCCGCCGCGGCCACCACCAGCGCCGTCGTCACCGCCGTCTCCGCCAGCGCGCCCAGCACGTCGCCCGTGACGCCGCCCAGCCGCCGCACCGCCCGGCGCAGCACGAGGCCCGCCGCGAGCAGGCCCGCCGCGGCGGCGAGCGCGCAGGCCAGCGCGAACCCCGGCGCGTGCGCCCAGCCCGCCAGGCACACCAGCGGCACGGGTGCGGCGGCCAGCAGCGCGCCCGGAAGGCGCACGGTCCCCGCCACGAACGCGCCCAGGCCCTCGGGCCGCGCCGAGGGCACGCGCGGAGTGCACGCCAGGGTCACCGCCAGCCGCCCCGCGGCCCCGGCCGCCGCCGCGCCCGTCAGCGCCGCCTCCGCCGAGGCCTGCGCCAGCTGGCCCAGGGCCAGGGCCTGCGCGGCGAGCACGACCACCAGGGTGACCACGCCGAACGGTCCGATGTCGGACCGCCGCATCACCTCCAGGGCGCCCTCGGCCGGACGCGCGCTGCCCAGCCCGTCGGCCAGGTCGGCCAGGCCGTCCAGGTGCAGCCCCCGCGTCAGCAGCGCCCCCAGGCCGACGGCGAGCACCGCCGCCAGCGCGGCGGACAGGCCGACCGCCGTCCCGAGCACGGCCGCGGCGCCGGTGAGGCCGCCCAGGAGCGCGCCCAGCGCGGGCGCCCACACCATCGCCCACCCGGCCACGCGGCGGTCCAGCCGCCCCGCGCGCACCGGGAACGCGGTGAACGTCCCCAGCGCCATCCGGACCCCCGCGACCGCGTCCGCGGCGCGGGAGGGGCCGGGGGAGGAGTCGCCTGTCGGGGAGCCGTCAGGGGCGGGGCCGCCGGAGGAGGAGCCGCCCGGGGGAGGGTCTTCCGGCGGGGGGCCGGCGGCACCGCTCACGGCAGCTCCAGGACGCGGCCCGCGGTCACCAGCACCACGTCCTCGGACTCGGCGCCGATCCACTGGTTCAACCGGCCCAGGTGGTCGCGGAACAGGCCCCCCGCGCGGGTCGCGGGCACCACGCCCGACCCCACCTCGTTGGTGACCGCCACGACGTAGGCCTGGGTGGAGCGCCAGGACTCCAGCAGTCCGTGGACCGCCGCCTCCACCTCGTCCTCCGCGCCCGGGGGAGGGCTCTCCTCCCACAGCCCCGCCTCACCCATCACCCGGGTCAGCCAGGTGCCCAGGCAGTCCACCAGGACCGCGCCCCGGGCGCCCTTGAGCAGCGCGGCCAGGTCGGCGGGCTGCTCGGTGCGCCACCACCAGGGGCGGCGCCGCACGTGCCGGGCCACCCGGTCGGTCCAGTCGGGATCTGCGACCGGGTCGGGCGCCGGGCCGGTCGCCGCGTACAGCACCTTCGGCTCCGACATCAGGCGCAGCTCCGCCTCGGTGGACTTGCCCGAGCGCGCGCCCCCGGTCACCAGGGTCCGGTGCGGCCCGCGCGGCCGCGACTCCGGCCACACCGCCGGAGGGCACGACAGGACCTGCCCGTCGCCCGGCACCAGGGCGCCCCACAGCCGGGCGCGGCGGGCGAACTCCTCGGGTGAGCGGACGCGGTGGTCGCCGCCGACCGCCACGACGGCCGTGGTCACCCCGATCACGCCCGAGCGGCGCAGTTCGCCGATGACCTCCGGGCGCTGCGCGGCGTCCACGATGATCATGTCCACCTGCTGGTCGGGGCGGGTGGAGGAGTAGCCGGAGGAGCCCTCGGCGCGCGCCTCCACCGGGGGGACGCCGGGCAGGGGGCCCGGACCCGTGCGCGCGTACATCAGCCTGCCCCCGTCCGGGCCCTCGACCAGGACGCCGTCGGGGGTCGGGGTCACCGAGTACCCCGGCGGCACCGGGCCGACCGCCCCGGCCTCGCGGACGCGGAAGCGGTCGTCCACCGTCACGCGCAGGGGCAGGCGGCGCTCGGCGAGGGCCTTGTTGCAGGAGGCGCAGGTGCACTGGGGGGCGGGCCACCCCGAGTGCCCGGCTGTCCCGAGAAATCGGATACGCACCAAAAAAGTAAACAGCATCGTCCGCCAAGCCTTGGCTAAGCTCGGGCCAGGATCACGGTGACCGGCGCTGTGACCTCCGTGACGAAGGGGCGGTCGAACATGGCGTGGACCTGGCGGTACCTCGAGGCCGACGGAGCCGACCCGCTGGGGGCGGACCTGCCCTCGGAGTCGTTCACCTCGCGTGGCGACGCCGAGAGCTGGCTGGGTGAGAACTGGCAGGAGCTCGCCGAGGGCGGCGTGGGACGCGTCGCCCTGCTCGACGGCGACAAGGAGGTCTACGCGATGTCCCTGGAGCCCGTCGAGTAGGGCCTGCCCGGCCCGGGGGCCCTCGGGCCCCCGGGCGCGGGTCAGCCGGTGCCGGAGGGGGAGCGGCGGCCCTGCCACGGCCAGCGGTTCTCCAGCTCCACCTCCAGGGAGAAGCTGAGGAAGGTCCGGATGAGGACGATCCCCGCGAGCACCCCCACGGTGGCGAAGGTGGGCGACACCGCGACCGTGCGGATGATGTCCCCGGCGACGAGGAACTCCAGGCCCAGCAGGATCGCCCGGCCCAGCCCCTGCCGGTAGGGCCGGTAGGACGCGTCCAGCCCGTGTCCGCTGAGCCAGCGGTACAGGAACAGCGCGGTCGCGCCCACGGCCCCGACGACGATGACGCCGACCCCGGCGACGTCGACGGCGGTGCCCACCGCCTCGATGATGTGCGCGATGTCCATGGAGCCCCCTCTGTGCCGCGTGCGTGCGGGCCAGCAGCTACCCAGGACCGGCGGCGTGACACCAGGGGGTCCGGCCGGCCCGGTCGGCCGCTTCGGCGGGCGACCCGGTCGGCGGCGGGCGGCCGGAACGCGGACGGGCCCGGCCGTCCTGGGGACGGCCGGGCCCGCGGCGTCGGACACGGACCGGAAAGGCCCGGAGGGGCGCCGTCTATCCGCGGATGTTCTCGGGGCTCTTGGTCAGCGCCGGGTCGCGCTGGACGCTGTCGCCCAGGACCTCGTCGATCCTCGCCATCAGCTCGGCGTCCAGCCTGACACCGGCGGCCCTGACGTTGCCCTCCACCTGCTCGGGGCGGGAGGCGCCGATGATCGCGGCCGACACGTTCGGGTTCTGCAGCACCCAGGCCACGGCCAGCTGCGCCAGCGTCAGGCCCGCCTCGGCGGCCAGCGGCTCCAGCCCCTGCACGCGCTCCAGCAGGGCCCGGTCCTCCAGCGGGCCGGTCAGGAAGCGGCCGCCGCCGGGGTCGGCGGCGCGCGAACCGGCGGGCAGCTCCTGGCCGGGCTTGTACTTGCCGCTCAGGACGCCGCCCTCGATCGGCGACCACACGATCTGGCCCACGCCCTCGCGCTCGGAGAGCGGGACGACCTCGGACTCGATGACCCGCCACAGCATGTTGTACTTCGGCTGGTTGGAGACGATCCGGTCGAAGCCCATCTCGTCGGCGATCTTGAGCGCCTGCTCGATCTCCTCGGCGCGCCACTCGGAGACGCCGACGTAGAGGACCTTGCCCTGGCGGACCAGGTCCTCGAAGGCCCGCACGGTCTCCTCCAGCGGGGTGGAGTAGTCGAACCGGTGGGCCTGGTACAGGTCCAGGTAGTCGGTCCCCAGACGGCGCAGGGAGTTCTCCACGCTGCGGACGATGTGCTTGCGGGACAGGCCCCGGTCGTTCTTGCCCTCGCCCGTGGGCCAGAAGACCTTGGAGAAGATCTCCAGCCCGTCGCGGCGCTCGCCCTTCAGCGCCCGGCCGAGCACCTCCTCCGCCCTGCCCCCGGCGTAGCCGTCGGCGGTGTCGAAGGTGGTGATGCCGGCGTCCAGCGCCGCGCGGACACAGGCCCTGGCCGTGTCCTCCTCGACCTGGGAGCCGTGCGTGATCCAGTTCCCGTAGGCGATCTCGCTGACCATGAGACCGCTGTTGCCCAGATGCCGAAATTCCATGTCGAGCACTCTAGTGGGGGATTGTGCTCGTTCGCGAGGTTCTACGCCGCGTGAATGGAAGCGCTCCCAGCACGGGAGGGAGAGAGGGGCCGGTGCGGTGACCGGCCCTGGCTCACGTCGTCGGGGAGGCGGTGGCGGGAACCGTCAGCGCGTGCGGCGGGGCGTGGGGTCCTCGCGGACCTTGAGCCGCGGCTTGGGCAGGCGCAGGCGGCGGAACTGGAGCTGGCGCATGGCCGCGTACATCCCGATGCCCTTGACGGCGGGGTCGTCGGGGAAGTACTCGGCGGCGCGCTTCTTGACCGTGCGGCCCACCATGACGCCCTCGCCGATGATGGTGACCATCATCAGCGGCCACAGGACGTAGGCCACGCCGATCTGGAACATCGGGTTGTTGACGAACAGCAGCGCGATGACCACGATCGAGAACGGCAGGAAGAACTCACTGGCGCTGCGGCGCGAGTCGACGAAGTCGCGGGCGAACGCCCGGGCCTCGCCGATGTCCTGCTGCCGGTAGTAGCGCGCCTCGTCCTTGGGCACGCCCTTGATCGCGGAACTCGCGGTGCCCCTCCCGCGTTGGCGGTCGAGACGGTCCCGGTAGGCCTGGTAGGCCTCCTTGCGCGTCTCGGGCGCCTTGAGCGGTCGGCGGGGGGCCACCTCGGACTCCCGGCGCTTTGGGGTGGGCACACCCTTCTTGGGCGTGTATCCCTTAGGTTGGGTGGACTCAGTGGCCTCAGGGCTGGCGGATTCGGCGGAGGCCGGATCCGTGGCTGCGGAAGCGGAGCGACGTCGGAACACACCCACAGGGTAGCCGGTCATAGCTTTATGGCGACCGCGGGCCAGAGCGCGTAGGGTTGGGCAAAGCGCCCGCTGGGAACAGCCGATGTACGCACCGAGAAGGGGACGGCCACGCCGATGAGCGTGTTTCAGCGACTTTCGATGATCTTCAGGTCCAAGGCCAACAAGGCCTTGGACTCGGTCGAGGACCCAAGGGAAACGCTCGACTACTCGTACCAGAAGCAGCTTGAGCTCCTACAGAAGGTGCGACGTGGTGTGGCCGACGTCGCGACCTCCCGCAAGCGCGTCGAGCTCCAGATCCAGCAGCTGGAGCAGCAGTCCGGCAAGCTGGAGAACCAGAGCCGCGCCGCCCTGACCCAGGGACGTGAGGACCTCGCCCGCGAGGCCCTGACCCGCCGCTCCGGTCTGGCCCAGCAGATCGAGGACCTGCGCGGGCAGCACGCGAACCTCCAGGGCGAGGAGCAGAAGCTCACCATGGCGGCCCAGCGCCTCCAGACCAAGGTGGACGCCTTCCGCACGCGCAAGGAGACCATCAAGGCCAACTACACCGCCGCCCAGGCCCAGACGCAGATCAGCGAGGCCTTCTCGGGCATCTCCGAGGAGATGGGCGACGTCGGCATGGCCGTCCAGCGCGCCGAGGACAAGACCGCCGAGATGCAGGCCCGCGCGGGCGCCGTGGACGAGCTCCTCGCCTCGGGCGCGCTCGACGACGTCACCGGCACGGCCAAGGACGACATCCAGAGCGAGCTGGACCGCATGGCCAGCACCAGCGGCGTCGACGCCGAGCTGGAGCGCATGAAGATGGAGCTCGGCCAGGGCAGCGGCGGCGCCACCCCCCAGATCGAGGGCGGCAACGGCGCCGGGAACACCGGCGGCACCGGTAACCGGGAGGGCGCGTGATCGTCCGCATCATGGGTGAGGGGCAGCTCGACCTCACCGACGCCGACCTCGAACTGCTCAACTCCTTCGACTCCGCGCTGGAGTCGGCGATCGAGTCGGGCGACGAGGACACGTTCCGCCGTGCCCTGCACGAACTCCTGGAGAGGGTCCGCGAGGACGGTCGGCCGCTGCCGCCCGACGCGCTGGAGCCCTCGCAGTTCATCCTCCCGCACGCCGACGCCACCATGGAAGAGGTGCGGGAGATGCTCCAGGACGACGGACTCATTCCCGGCTAGGACCGGCTCCTCCGTCCGGCGCACCGCCTCCGTCCAGGTGCGTCCGGACCGGTGAGTGCGTCCGGCGGGCCGGACTCCGGTCGGCCGGTGCGACGCTCGGTGCCCACGCGCGTGTTTCCAGGCCGCCGTGACCACGTGTCACGGCGGCTTTCGCGTGTCCGGGGGCGTACGCGCCGGGTCGGGTGTCAGGGGCGCCCGTGACGGAAGCCGTGCGCGGACCGTGTGGCGTGCGCCGCCCCCGGCCGAGGAACCGCGGCGGGACCCCCGTCCGTTGGACGTGGTGGAGGGGCAGGGGGGAGAAGGAGGGGCCCGCGGTGCGGGCGGGGACGGCCCGTGCAGGAGGCCGCACCCGGCACCGGCAGGCCGGGACCGGTCGGGGCGGGACCGCCGAACACGCGGCGGACGGACCGCCTCATACCCTTTCCCACCTGGGCGAACTACACTCCGAGACAGTCGACGCGTCGGCGGAGAGGACTACGGCATGGCCGGATCCAAGTTCAGACCTGACCGGGGACTGACCGCCCGCATGGTGACCACCATGGGCCTGCTCGCCCTCGTCTACGCGGCCTTCGTCGTCGGGCTGGTCCTGGTGGGCCTCAACGTGTGGCTGGTGCTGCTCATCGTCGTCGGGTTCGCGCTGTTCAGCTACTTCGCCTCCGACAGGATCGCCATGTTCGCCATGGGCGCCAAGGAGGTCTCCCCGCAGCAGGCGCCCGAGCTGCACGCCCTCGTCGACCGGCTGTGCGCCCTGGCGGACATGTCCAAGCCCCGCGTGGGGATCGCCGACACCGACGTGCCCAACGCCTTCGCCACCGGGCACAACGAGAGGTCCGCGGTCGTGTGCGTGACCACCGGCCTCATGCGCCGCCTCGACGGCCCCGAACTGGAGGCGGTCCTGGCGCACGAGCTGTCCCACATCGCCCACCGCGACGTCATGGTGATGACCGTCGCCGGGTTCCTCGGCATCGTGGCCGGGTTCCTGACCCAGGCCGGGCTGCGCTTCGCGGTGTTCGCCGGGGCGACGCGCGGCAACAACAACAACGGGCCCGCACCGGCCGTGGTCGCCCTGCTCGTCGTGGTCGTCAGCGCCGCGGCCTGGGCGCTCAGCTTCCTGCTCACCCGTGCGCTGTCGCGCTACCGGGAGCTGTCGGCCGACCGCGCCGCCGCCTACCTCACCGGGCGCCCGTCCGTGCTGGGCAGCGCCCTGACCAAGATCACCGGCGACATGTCCCGCATCCCCACCCGCGACCTGCGCCAGGCGGAGCCGTTCAACGCCTTCTTCTTCGCCCCGGCCTCCTCCCGCAAGGGGTTCAGCTTCAGCCAGCTGGTCGCCACCCACCCGCCCGTGCAGCAGCGGCTGGAGCAGCTGTCCGACATCTCGCGCCAGCTCGGGCAGGGGCGCTGATCCCGCCCGCCCCGCCCGCGGGGCCGCCGGAGGGGGAACCGACACGACCACGACGAGAGGACCGGCCACGATGAGCTTCTGGCGAGCGCTGTTCGGGCGCTCCGAACCGGCCCAGCCCGACCTCGACGCCCTGTTCGGCCTGCCCTCGGCGTCGGTCACCCTGCGGGCCGCCGCGGGCTTCACGCCCACCGGCACCGGTTCCGTCGCCTTCCGCGCCAGCGAGGGCGCCGCCTTCGCCGACCTGGAGCGCGACGTCACCGAGCTGCTCAACACCGACGGGGGACCGCCCGTAGGACAGGTCACCGACGACTACGGCTACACCTGGCTGGTGGTCCGCTCCGGCGAACCCGCCCAGACCCCGGGCGGGGCCGCCGAGCCCGACATCACCGGCCTGGTGACCGACCTGCACGCCGTCAACTCCACGCTGGAGGCCAACGGCTACGGGCCCTCGCTCCTGTGCTCCCTGGTCGGCTTCACCGACGGCACGCGCTCGCTGGGGCTGGTCTACCTCTACAAGCGCGGCACCTTCTACCCCTTCGCCCCCGTCGGCGACGGCCGCCGCCGGGACAACGCCCTGGAGCTCCAGGCCGAGGCCGCCATCGGCCGCGACCTGCCCCTGGAGGAGGACCGCTCCCGCTGGTTCCCCGTCTACGGGGCGCCCGGCCTCTGACCAGCGGGGGGTGCCCCGCACCGGGAGGAATGTGGCCTGGCACACTGGTGCGGTGCGTATCCTCATCGCTCCTGACAAGTTCGCCGGTACCCTCTCCGCCCTCGAAGCCGCGCAGGCGGTCGCCGACGGCTGGCACCGGACCGATCCCTCCGCCACGACGGACCTGCTGCCGCTCTCCGACGGCGGCCCCGGCTTCGTCGAGGTCCTGCACACGGCCCTCGGCGGCAAGGTGCACCGGACCGAGGTGACCGGACCCCTCGGCGCGCCCGTGACCGCGGAGTACCTCCTGGACGGCGACACCGCCTACGTGGAGAGCGCCCAGGCCTGCGGCCTCCACCTGGTGCCCGCCGACGACCGCGACCCCGGCCGCACCACCACCCACGGCGTCGGCGAGCTGGTCGCCCACGCGGTCCGCTCCGGCGCCCGCACCGTCGTCGTCGGCCTCGGCGGCAGCTCCACCAACGACGCCGGAGCCGGTCTCCTGGCCGCCCTGGGCGCCGTCCCCGCCGACCGCCTGAGCCACGGCGGCGGTCCCCTGGCCGACCCCGGGGACGTCGACCTCGACACGGCCCGCCGGGCCGTGGCCGGGGTCCGCGTCGTCGCCGCCACCGACGTCGACAACCCCCTGCTGGGGATCCACGGAGCCAGCGCCGTCTTCGGCCCCCAGAAGGGCGCCGACCCCGACCAGGTGCAGCGCCTGGACGCCGCCCTCACCGCCTTCGCCGACCGCGTCGACCCCGGGGGCTCCGTCCGCGACACCCCCGGCGCCGGGGCGGCGGGCGGCCTGGGCTTCGCCCTGCTCCTGCTCGGCGGCACCGTCGAGTCGGGCATCAGCCGCGTCCTGGACTCGGTGCGCCTGACCGAGCGCCTCTCGGGGGCCGACCTGGTCATCACCGGCGAGGGCTCCTTCGACTCCCAGTCCCTGCGCGGCAAGCTGCCCCACGGCGTCGCCCAGGCCGCCAACAAGCACGGCGTCCCCTGCGTCGTCACCGCGGGCGCGGTCAAGGTCGGCCGCGCCGAGGCTGCCGCCGCCGGGATCACCGAGACCTACTCCCTCGTGGAGTCCTCGGGCTCGGTCGAGGCCGCCATGACCCGCTCCGCGGACGAGCTGCGCGCCCTGGCCGCCGACATCGCCCGCCGCTGGGCCCGCTGAGTTCCGGGTGACGCCGGGTCTCGGTTGACACTGAGGCTTCGGTAACGCTGGGCCCCAACCGATGCCGGGCCTCGGGTACACGGGGCCCGGCTGACAGCGGGCCCCGTCGAACACGGAGGGGGTGGGAAACGGCCCCGGGCCGTCCCCCACCCCCTCCCCGCGTTCCCCTCGCGTCCGCGTGCCGCGGTGCGGGGCGCGCACACGAGAGAGCGGCGCCCCGGGAGGACCTCCTCCCGGGGCGCCGCTCCGTGCCGTGACGGATCAGGCCGTGTGCGGCGCGGGCCGCTACGGGCCGTTACTCCTCCAGGGCGTGCTCCTCGTAGGCCAGGATCTCGTGGCCGTCCTCCCCGTAGTGGAAGATCTCGAAGGTGGCGGCGGTCGGGTCGCCGTTGTCGTTGAAGTCGATGTTGCCGCTGACGCCCTGGTAGTTGATCTCCTCACCGTCGGCCAGCAGGTCGCGGCACTCGGCGAAGGTGCCGCACTCGGTGCCCTCGGGGCGGCTGACGTTGGGCAGCTCGGCGACGTACTCGGACGGGTTCACGCTGCCCGCGGCCTCGGCGGCCAGGGCGATCACGGTGACGCAGTCGTAGACCTGCGGGGCGAACTGGAAGACCTCCAGCTCCTCGTTGAAGCTGGTCAGGCCCTCGGTGAACTCGGGGTTGTCCGCGCTCGGGGCGATACCGGTGATGCCGGTGACGCTCTCGGGGTTGTCGGCGCTGACGGTCTCGCCCAGGTTCGGGTCGTTGAGGCCGTCGGTGACGTAGAGCTGCTCGCCCTCGACGCCGCTCTCCAGGAGCTGGGCGATGACCTGCGCGCCCTCCTCGAAGGCGATGAGCGCGATGGCGTCCGGCTCCTCGCTGGTGACGCTGGTGACGACCGAGTCGAAGGTGGTGGCCAGCGGGTCGTAGGTCTCGTTGACCACGACCTGGGCGCCCAGGCTCTCCAGTTCGGCCTGGAGGGCGCCCGCGTAGCCGCCGCCGTAGTCGTCGGCGCGCGCGACGATGGCGATGTTCTGGTTGCCGTTCTCGACCATCGTGCGGGCCATCACGACGGCGGAGAGCAGGTCGCTCGGCGCGGTGCGGAAGTAGTAGCCGTTGTCCTCGATCTCGCTCAGCTCGGCGGCGGTGTTGGAGCCCGAGCACTGGACGACCTCGGCACCGGTGATGGTGTCGTAGGTCGCCTGCGTCATGCCGGAGGCCGCGGCGCCGATGACGGCGTTCACCTGGTCGGAGACGAGGTTGTTGGCGGCCTGGTTGGCCTGGGCGTTGTCGCCCGCCTCGTCACCCTGGACGATGTCGGGGACCTCGGTGCCGAGGATGCCGCCCGCCTCGTTGATCTCGGAGATCGCGTACTCGGCGGCCGTGATCTGGGGCGGGCCGAGGAAGGCGAGGTTGCCGGTCTGCGGGTAGAGGATGCCGTAGGTGAACTCTTCACCGCCCTCACCGCCGCCGCCTCCTTCGCCCCCGTCGCTGCCACACGCGGTCAGGCCGAGGACGAGGGCCGCGGTTGCGGCAGTGAGGCCTAGGACCTTCTTGCTAGCCATGATCGTGGTCACTCCGTTCAACCGGCGAAGCACGCGCTGCGCGGGGCAGCCGTGCCATGAGCATGCGCGTCCTGAATGTCCGTGATGTGTGGCATGACTTAATCAGGAGCGTTAGCGGAGCTTAATCACGAAAGTTCTGGCTCGGAAAGGACGGAACGGGCGTTGGTGCCGACTCGCCGTCAGGCTGTTATGGCTCTGTAGTCATCATTGACATCCGACGTTTCGTCTCTGTACAGATCACAGCTTTCTGTGCTCGCGGGGTAGCGAACTGTCGCGGTGAGCAGGCATGACGAAGCCCGACCGTCAAGGGCGGCGATCGGGCCGGAGAAAAGCTACAGGCGGGCTACACGCGGGTGTGAAGCGGTCCTTCCTTAAAACGAGAAAACCCTTGACCGCTATACGCGGCACGGAAGGGTCGGCCACCCCGGAGGGCCTGCTCGGAACACCGTCCCGGAGCAGCCGTCGGCGGGCGCGCGGGACGGCTCCGCGCCCGGCGGACCCGCCGGGAACGCCCGGGGCCGCCGGAGCCCGCTACGCCTCCGGCAGCTCGCGCAGCATGCACGTGAGCCGGGAGGTGCACACCTTCCGGCCCGCGTCGTCGGTGATGGTGATGTCCCACGTGGCCAGCGTCCGGCCCAGGTGCACCGGGGCGGCCACCCCGGTCACGTGCCCCTCGGTGGCCGAGCGGTGGTGCGTGGCGTTGATCTCGATGCCGACCGCGACCTTGCCGAACCGGGACGCGTGGGCCGTGGCGCCGATCGACCCCAGGGTCTCGGCCAGCACGCACGACGCGCCGCCGTGCAGCAGACCGAACGGCTGGACGTTGCCCTCCACCGGCATCCGGCCCACCACGCGCTCTGCGGACGCCTCCGTCACCTCGATACCCATGCGCTCGCCCAGACCGCCCGCCAGGGCGCCCGTGTCGAGCATCCGCCGCATCGCCTCGGAGTCCGTCGTCATGTGCCCTCCGCCTCCTCGGGACCCCGGCGCGGCCGGACCCGGGCCGCGCCGGACCGGGGGCGGAGTCCCCGCCGTCGTGTCACTGCCCTCGCGGTATGGCCGCGAAGTGTCTCCTCCGCATCCTAGGATTCGTCTGTGGTGACCAAGCGAGAGACCCCCGAACAGACATCCCGGACCGGCGACGGCGGCAGGCGCCCCCGGCTCCTCCTCCTGGACGGCCACTCGATGGCCTTCCGCGCGTTCTTCGCGCTCCCGGTGGACAAGTTCGGCACGAGTACCGGGCAGTCGACCAACGCCGTGTACGGCTTCGCGTCGATGCTGGTCAAGCTGCTGCGCGACGAGGAGCCCACCCACGTCGCGGTGGCCTGGGACCTGTCCGGCCCCACCTTCCGGCACGAGGAGTACGCCGAGTACAAGGACGGCCGCTCCGAGACCCCGCCGGAGTTCCCCTCCCAGGTGCCGCTCACCCAGGACCTGATGCGGCTGATCGGCGTCGCCAACCTGTCCGCCCCGGGGTTCGAGGCCGACGACGTCATCGCCACCCTGGCCCACCAGGGCGGCGAGGCCGGGATGGAGGTGCTCATCGCCTCCGGCGACCGCGACGCCTTCCAGCTGGTCACCGACTCCTGCACGGTCCTGTACCCGGGCAAGAGCCTGTCGGACCTGCGGCGGATGGACCCCGCCGCGGTCGAGGACAAGTACGGGGTCACCCCCGAGCGCTACCGCGACCTGGCCGCCCTGGTGGGGGAGAAGGCCGACAACCTGCCCGGCGTGCCCGGCGTGGGCCCCAAGACCGCCGCCAAGTGGATCACCAAGTACGGGTCCCTGGACGAGCTGGTCGCCCGCGCCGACGAGCTCGGCGGCAAGGCGGGGCAGAGCTTCCGCGACCACCTGGACGACGTCCTGCGCAACCAGCGGCTCAACCGGCTGGCCACGGACGTGGAGCTGGAGGCGGAGGTCACCGCCCTGGCCCTGGGCGAGGCCGACCGCACCGGGATCGACGCGCTCTTCGACAACCTGGAGTTCGCCTCCAACCTGCGCGAGCGCCTCTACGCCGTCGTCCGCCTGCCCGAGGACGGCTCCGGGGAGGCGGGGGCCGAGGCGGTCGAGGGCTTCCGCGTGGAGCTGACCGTGGCCGGGACCGGCGAGCTGGCCGCCTGGCTGGCCGCGCACGCCGCCCCCGACGACGCGGTCTCCGACACCCTCACGCCCACCGCGCCCGCCGGGCTGGCCCTGGACGGGACATGGGGGCAGGGCACCGGCCGCGTGGACGCGCTGGCGATCAGCGTGCCCTCCGGCGACGCCGTGTTCGTCGACCCCACCGCCCTGGACCCGGCCGACACCGAGGCGCTGGCGGACTTCCTGGCCGACCCCCGGCGCCCCAAGGCGGTGCACGAGTACAAGGGCGCCCTGCTGGCCCTGGGCGCGCACGGGTGGGAGCTGGGCGGGGTGGTCAGCGACACCGCCCTGGCCGCCTACCTGGTCCAGCCGGGCCAGCGCCGCTTCGACCTGGCCGACCTGTGCCGCAGGTACCTGGGCCGGGAGCTGGAGGAGGACTCCTCCGGCGACCAGCTCACCCTGGACCTGGGCGACGAGGGCGGGGCGGGCTCGGGCCGCCAGCACCTGCTGGCCGTGCGCGCGAGCGCCACCCGCGACCTGGCCGGGGTCCTCTCCGCCGAACTCGACAAGCGGGGCGGTACCCACCTGCTGCACGAGGTCGAGCTGCCGCTGGTGGACGTGCTGGCGCGCCTGGAGCGGGCGGGGATCGCCGCCGACCGCGCCTACCTGGAGGAGCTCCAGGGCGAGTTCGCCGCGGCGGGCCGCGGCGCGGTGGAGCGCGCGCACGAGATCGTGGGCCGCGAGTTCAACCTCGGCTCGCCCAAGCAGCTCCAGCAGGTCCTGTTCGAGGACCTGGGCCTGCCCAGGACCAAGAAGATCAAGACGGGCTACACCACCGACGCCGACGCGCTGGCGTGGCTGGCCGCCCAGACCGACAACGAGCTGCCCGCGGTCCTGCTGCACCACCGCGACCAGACCAAGCTGCGCACCACGGTCGAGGGGCTGATCAAGACCGTCGCCGACGACGGCCGCATCCACACCACCTTCAACCAGACGGTGGCGGCGACCGGGCGCCTCAGCTCCACCGACCCCAACCTCCAGAACATCCCGGTGCGCACCGACGTGGGGCGGCGCATCCGGCGCGCGTTCGTGGTGGGGGAGGGCTACGAGGAGCTGCTCACCGCCGACTACAGCCAGATCGAGCTGCGCATCATGGCGCACCTGTCGGGCGAGCAGGCGCTGATCGACGCCTTCAACAGCGGCTACGACTTCCACGCGCAGATGGCCGCGCAGATCTTCGACGTCGAGGTCGAGCGGGTGGACGGCGAGGCGCGGTCCAGGATCAAGGCCATGAGCTACGGCCTGGCCTACGGGCTGAGCGCCTACGGCCTGTCCCAGCAGCTGGGGATCACGCCGGAGGAGTCCAAGCGCCTGATGGAGGACTACTTCGCCGAGTTCGGCGGGGTGCGCGACTACCTCAACGCCGTGGTGGAGGAGGCCCGCCGGGTCGGCTACACCGAGACCATCCTGGGGCGGCGCCGCTACCTGCCCGACCTGACCAGCGACAACCGCCAGCGCCGGGAGATGGCCGAGCGGATGGCGCTCAACGCGCCGATCCAGGGGTCGGCCGCCGACATCATCAAGGTGGCCATGCTCCGGGTGGACGCGGCCCTCACCGGGGGCGTGTTCACCTCGCGGGTCCTGCTCCAGGTGCACGACGAACTCGTGGTGGAGGTCGCGCCCGGCGAGCGAGCGGAGGTCGAAAACATCGTGGCGCGCGAGATGAGCTCCGCCTATGATCTGCGTGTGCCGCTGGCCGTCTCGGTCGGCAGCGGCCAGAACTGGCACGACGCCGCGCACTGACAGGGTCCGCGGCCCGCGCACGACGGGAGGGCGGGGACGGTGACGACACGGGGCACGGCCGACGAGGGGTTGAGCGCGGGTCCGGTCACCGTCCCCGCCGACGCCCTCACGTGGCGTTTCTCACGCTCCTCGGGGCCCGGCGGCCAGCACGTCAACACCTCCGACACCCGGGTGTCGCTGTCGTTGGACGTGGCGACCTGCCCCGGCCTGGGCGGCACGCGGCGCCAGCGCGCGCTGGAGCGGCTCCGGGGGCGCCTGGTCGGGGACGTGCTCACGGTCACGGTGCAGACCCACCGCTCGCAGACGCGCAACCGGGCCGAGGCCAGGGAGCGGATGGCCGCCCTGCTGGAGGAGGCGATCGCGCCGCCCGCCCGCGAGCGCCGGGCGACCCGCCCGAGCCGGAGGGCCAAGCAGCGCCGCCTGGACGCCAAGAAACAACGGAGCGCGGTCAAACGGTCACGCTCCAAGCCTTCCGCGGACTGACCGTAACCGGCTCTTCGTACTTTTTCTCCGGGGTCCGCGCCGGTGCCCCGACCGCCGGCGCGAGGCCGTCCCAGGGGGACGAAACCCCCGTTCGGACGTGGGTCTACCCCCCAGTTGATCTTGACCGCCATGCTCGGGTAAATTGCCGCCATTGCGACCTACGCCGGGTTGACTGCCCTGGGTTCCGATTGACCAGGACGCCCTTGTCTCATATTCTGGCGGGAGCGTTGTGGGTTCTTGCGTGCGTCCGCTGTCTCCGGTGAGGGTCGGCGGGGTCACGCCGCTCCGGTCGACACTCTGCACCTGGCGATTGGCGTCCAGGCGGTTCATCGCCGCCTCGGCTCCTCTCCCCGGACGACGGATCGACGGGTTCGAACCCGCGATGTGACCATCTTTCTGAATCTGTCCGTATCCGGAGTCCACCCACACATGACGAGCAGCACCGAGGCCACCTCGACACCCCAGGTAGCGGTCAACGACATCGGGTCCGAGGAAGCCTTCCTCGCGGCGATCGACGAGACCATCAAGTACTTCAACGACGGTGACATTGTCGAGGGCACCATCGTGAAGGTCGATCGAGACGAGGTCTTGCTCGACATCGGCTACAAGACCGAGGGTGTGATTCCCTCACGGGAACTCTCGATCAAGCACGACGTCGACCCCGGCGAGGTTGTTGCCGTCGGTGACCAGGTCGAGGCCCTCGTCCTCCAGAAGGAGGACAAGGAAGGCCGCCTGATCCTGTCCAAGAAGCGCGCCCAGTACGAGCGCGCCTGGGGCACGATCGAGAAGATCAAGGAGGAGGACGGCGTCGTCACCGGCACCGTCATCGAGGTCGTCAAGGGCGGCCTCATCCTCGACATCGGTCTGCGCGGCTTCCTGCCGGCCTCCCTGGTCGAGATGCGCCGTGTGCGCGACCTGCAGCCCTACGTCGGCCGCGAGCTCGAGGCGAAGATCATCGAGCTGGACAAGAACCGCAACAACGTGGTCCTGTCCCGCCGCGCCTGGCTCGAGCAGACCCAGTCGGAGGTCCGCCAGACCTTCCTCAACACCCTCCAGAAGGGCCAGATCCGCAAGGGTGTGGTCTCCTCGATCGTCAACTTCGGTGCGTTCGTGGACCTGGGCGGCGTCGACGGCCTGGTGCACGTCTCCGAGCTGTCCTGGAAGCACATCGACCACCCGAGCGAGGTCGTCGAGGTCGGCCAGGAGGTCACCGTCGAGGTTCTCGACGTGGACATGGAGCGCGAGCGCGTCTCCCTGTCGCTCAAGGCGACCCAGGAAGACCCGTGGCAGCAGTTCGCCCGGACCCACCAGATCGGCCAGGTCGTTCCCGGCAAGGTCACCAAGCTGGTTCCGTTCGGTGCGTTCGTGCGCGTCGAGGAGGGCATCGAGGGCCTGGTCCACATCTCCGAGCTGGCCGAGCGCCACGTCGAGGTGCCCGAGCAGGTCGTCCAGGTCGGCACCGAGATCTTCGTCAAGATCATCGACATCGACCTCGACCGCCGCCGCATCAGCCTCTCGCTGAAGCAGGCCAACGAGAGCGTCTCGCCGGACCAGGTGGACTTCGACCCCACCCTCTACGGCATGGCCGCGGAGTACGACGAGCAGGGCAACTACAAGTACCCCGAGGGCTTCGACGCGGACAGCGGCGAGTGGCTCGAGGGCTTCGAGGCCCAGCGCGACGAGTGGGAGCGCAGCTACGCCGAGGCCCAGGCCCGGTTCGAGGCGCACCGCAAGCAGGTCGAGGAGGCGCGTGCGGCCGAGGCCGACGCCGCCAACGCTCCTGCCCCGGCGGAGGAGGACGACTACACCGGCGGCGGCGGGCAGAGCAGCGCCAGCTCGTCCGGCTCCGAGTCCTCCAGCGGCGCCCTGGCCTCTGACGAGGCCCTGGCCGCCCTGCGCGAGAAGCTCGCGGGTGGCGAGGCCTAAACAGCCTCCGCGGACACACCGGCTTCTGAGGCAGTACTGAGAAGCAGTCCGGGGCCGTCCCCTCTCCGGAGGGGGCGGCCCTTCGCCGTGCCCGGCCCCGGCCGGGTTTCGCGGCGTCGCCGGGGCCGGGGGCTAGGCTCGTCGCGTGCCCCCCGACGGAGGGGGGCCCTCCAGGAGGCGACGTGTTCGACATCCACCCGGCCGCCCCCGCCGACGCGGGCGAGGTCTTCACCCTCCAGCGGGCGGCGTTCGTCGACGAGGCCCAGGCCTTCGGCGACCCGTTCGTGCTGGCGCTGACCGAGAGTCTGGAGAGGGTGGAGAGACTTCTGGGGAAGGAGGACACCCTCGTGCTCAAGGCGGTCGCCGGAACCCGTCTGGTCGGCGCGGTGCGGGCACGGGTGATGGGTACCAGCGCGGTGCTCTCCCGCCTGGCGGTCGTGCCCGACCTGCGCCGCCGGGGGATCGCGCGGGCACTGCTCGCCGACATCGAGGGCCGCCTGCGTGAGCGCTACCCCGACCTGGCCGCGCTCACCCTGTCCGCGGGGGCCCAGGACACCGGCCAGCAGCGGCTCTACCGCGCCCTGGGGTACGCCGAGACCTCCCGCGAGCGCGTCGCCGAGCACCTGGTCATGGTGCACATGCGCAAGGAGCTCACACCGGCCGGAGAGCGCGCGGACGGCGCCGCCCGGGCCGCGCGGTAGGCGGGGGCGCCATGGACCGGGCCGAAGCGGCCGTCTAGGGTTTCCGACATGCTCAAAGTGGGACTCACCGGCGGGATCGGCTCGGGCAAGAGCGCGGTCGCGGCCGGACTGGCCGCCTACGGCGCCACCGTGGTCGACGCCGACGCCATCGCCCGGGAGGTCGTCGAACCCGGCACGCCGGGCCTGGACGCGGTCGTCGCCGAGTTCGGTGAGCGGGTGCTCACCCCCGACGGGCGGCTGGACCGCCCCCGGCTCGGGGAGATCGTCTTCGCCGACGAGGACAGCCTCAACAGGCTCAACGCCATCGTGCACCCCCTCGTGGGCGAGCGCAGCGCCCAGCTCATGGAGGAGGCCGTCGCCTCCGGGGTGGAGGTGGTGGTCTACGACGTCCCGCTGCTGGTGGAGAACGGCCTGGGACCGCTCTACGACGTGGTGGTCGTGGTGGACGCCCCCGACGCGGTGCGGGTGGAGCGGGTCGCGGCCAACCGCGGCATGCCGCGCGAGCAGGTGGAGGCCCGCATCCGCGCGCAGGCCGACCGGGACAGCCGCCTGGCCGCCGCCGACCTGGTGGTGGACAACTCCGGCACCCGCGAGGAGCTGGACGAGCGGGTGGCCGAGCTCTGGCGCGAACTCCTCAAGCGCGCCCGGTAGCGCACCCTTCCCCGTCCCCACGATCCTGCCGGAGAGGCAACGATGTCCACCGTCGACGACCTGGTACGCCTGCTCTACCCCCAGGGACCCCCGCCGCCCGTCGGGGACGGCCCGCCCGACATGCCCCTGCCCGCCGACGTCCGGGAGCTGCTCACCCGGCTCGGCAGCGGCTTCGAGGTCGACAACAGGTTCCACTTCACGGTCGGCGAGAACCTGCTGGAGTGCAGCCGCGAGCACCAGGAGGCCCAGCGGCTGGTCTACCGGAGCGACGAGATCACCATCGCGGGAAACACGCGTTCCCACCGTGAGGGGGTCGGGGACTACCGGATCGTCTTCTCCGACCTGCTCTTCGTGGGATCCGACGACAACGGCGCCAACCTCTTCTGGGAGGCGGTGGGCGGTCCGGACGGGTGGGCCCTGCTGGCGGACGGCGGAGGTCTGTGGACCCGCCACGAGATGCCCACCGTCGACTACCTCCACGGCCTGCTCAGCGGGTCCTTCCACTGCCCGGTCTTCACGCTGGCGGACTGGCCCGAAGCCGTCCTCGACGTGGTCCCGTCGGCCTAGCGCCGCATCGCCCGTCACTCCCGTCCGCGGTGCAGGACCTCGGACAGGGACGACCCGGCGGCCACGGCCTCGCGCACCAGCTCCTCGCGGACCGAGTGCGCGGCCTCCACGCTGAGCAGGCTGTCGTCGATCTCCTGGGGCCGCACCGGTTCCTGCGACGAGGACAGCGCCAGGTCGGCGTAGTCCCCGGCGCGGTCGGCGATCTCCTGGCACTGCTCCCACTCGCGGTGCGCGGTCACCGCCGCGTGCACCCGCCCGCCGTAACCGGTCAGCACCCCGACCCGCTCGGTGAGCGCCTCGGTGGCGCGGGCCACCGCCTCCTCCTGCGGCTGGAGCGCCCGGGTGACCTGCTCGGACACGGCCTCGCGCCTGCGCGTCACCAGCTCCCTGCGCAGGGAGCGCAGCCGCAGCAGCTCCTGGGACAGCCGCCACTCCTCCTCGCGCAGCAGGGGCAGGGTCTGGGCGGCGTCGAAGGAGCCGCCGAGCACCCGGACGCCCTCCTCCACCCGGTCGGTGGCCTGCTGGAGCGCGGCGAACAGGTGGGCTTCAGGCTCCTCGCCGCGGGAGGCGTAGCCGTGGGTGCGGCCGAAGTCCTGGGGCAGCACGTACCGGTCGGCGTACTCCGAGGCCAGGCGGGTGACCATGCCGGGCCGCAGGATGGCTCCGGCGCCGCCCGCGGCGGCGGTCAGGTAGAGGGCGGCGGTGGCGGGGTCCCCGGGAACGGCGGCGCCGACCGGCCCGAGCGCCTGGTCGAGCAGCGTCCGGGCGCCCAGGACGCCCACGGTGGAGGCGGGCAGCGCCCAGAAGGCGTGCATGACCAGGTCGGCCCAGTCGTCGGTGAAGGAGCCCCTGAGCGAGACCAGGCCGAGGACGGCCGCGGTCGTCCCCAGGCAGAGCAGGGCCACCAGGACGGCTCCCGCGGCCGGGGAGAGCAGGGCGAGGGCGGCCAGGGAGGTGCACCCCGCGGCCGTGACCGCGGCGCCCTGGCGCCAGGTGGGCCCGCGCCGCGGGCGGGCCGCGGCCGGGAGCAGCTTCTCGGGATGGGCCCTCATACGCGCGACCGCGCGTGGGGGGAGGTCCGGGTCGAAGGTCGGTCTGGAGGGGTGTGACACGGCTGTCACCTCGCTTCGGACGCAGAGCGCTGGTCTCGATGGTAACTCCGCGCCCTCGACCGGGAGGGGATGTCGTAGGCGGTCGGTAGCGTTAGGGGTGAGGGACACGCGGGCGGCGGGGGGGGGCCGCCGCTCGNNAGAGGCGACGTGCGACCGGTCAGCGACATCAAACGCAGCGAGGCGCCCTTCGAGGTGATCTCGGACATGACCCCGGCGGGGGACCAGCCAGGCGCGATCGCCGAGATCAGCAGGAGGGTGCGGGACGGGGAACCGCACACGGTGCTGCTCGGCGCGACCGGCACCGGCAAGACGGCGACCGTGGCGTGGACGGTGGAGCAGCTCCAGCGGCCCACCCTGGTGATGCAGCCCAACAAGACGCTGGCGGCGCAGTTCGCCAACGAGCTGCGCCAGATGCTGCCGAACAACGCGGTCGAGTACTTCGTCTCGTACTACGACTACTACCAGCCCGAGGCCTACGTCCCGCAGAGCGACACCTTCATCGAGAAGGACTCCTCGATCAACGACGAGGTCGAGCGGCTGCGCCACTCGGCCACCAACTCGCTGCTCACGCGCCGCGACACGATCGTGGTCGCCTCGGTCTCGTGCATCTACGGCCTGGGCACCCCGCAGGAGTACGTGGACCGCATGGCGCAGCTGGCGGTGGGCATGGAGGTCGACCGCGACGACCTGCTGCGCCGCCTGGTGGAGATGCAGTACTCCCGCAACGACACCGCGTTCACGCGCGGCACGTTCCGCGTGCGGGGCGACACCATCGAGATCATCCCGGTCTACGAGGAGCTGGCGATCCGCATCGAGATGTTCGGTGACGAGGTCGAGCGCCTGCTGACCCTGCACCCGCTCACCGGCGAGGTGCTGGGCGAGAGCCGGGAGATGTTCATCTTCCCCGCCTCGCACTACGTGGCCGGTGAGGAGCGCACCGAGCGGGCGATCGCCACCATCGAGGCGGAACTGGGCGAGCGGCTGGCCGAGCTGGAGGGCCAGGGCAAGCTGCTGGAGGCCCAGCGCCTGCGCATGCGCACCACCCACGACCTGGAGATGATGCGCCAGCTGGGCACCTGCTCGGGCATCGAGAACTACTCGCGGCACTTCGACGGCCGCGAGCCCGGCAGCCCGCCCAACACGCTCCTGGACTACTTCCCCGAGGACTTCCTGCTGGTGCTGGACGAGTCCCACGTGACCGTCCCGCAGATCGGCGCGATGTACGAGGGCGACGCCGCGCGCAAGCGCACCCTGGTGGAGCACGGCTTCCGACTGCCCTCGGCGATGGACAACCGGCCGCTGCGGTGGGAGGAGTTCACCGAGCGCATCGGACAGAGCATCTACCTGTCGGCGACGCCCGGCCGCTACGAGCTGCGCCAGGGCGGCGGAGAGGTGGTCGAGCAGGTCATCCGCCCCACCGGGCTGATCGACCCCGAGGTGCTGGTCAAGCAGACCGACGGGCAGATCGACGACCTGGTCCACGAGATCCGGGTGCGCGCCGAGCGCGACGAGCGGGTGCTGGTCACCACGCTCACCAAGAAGATGTCCGAGGACCTCACCGACTACTTCACCGAACTCGGCATCCGGGTGCGCTACCTGCACAGCGAGGTGGACACGCTGCGCCGCGTGGAGCTGCTGCGCGAGCTGCGCGTGGGCGAGTTCGACGTGCTGGTGGGCATCAACCTGCTGCGCGAGGGCCTGGACCTGCCCGAGGTGTCGCTGGTGGCGATCCTGGACGCGGACAAGGAGGGCTTCCTGCGCTCGGAGACCTCACTGATCCAGACCATCGGGCGCGCGGCGCGCAACGTCGCGGGCCAGGTGCACATGTACGCCGACAACGTCACCGACTCCATGCGGGCGGCCATCGACGAGACCAACCGGCGCCGGGACAAGCAGCTCGCCTACAACGCCGAGCACGGGATCGACCCCACGCCGCTGCGCAAGCAGATCGCCGACATCCTGGACACGCTCAACCGCGAGGACGTGGACACCGAGGAGCTCATGGCCACCGGGTACCGCAGCTCGGGGAGCAGGGGCGGCCGGGCGCCGGTGCCCGCGCTGGGCGAGCGCTCGGCGGACGTGTCGAACATGCCGCGCGCGGAGCTGACCGGGCTCATCGAGCAGCTGAGCGAGCAGATGCACCAGGCGGCCACCGACCTCCAGTTCGAGCTGGCGGCCCGGTTGCGCGACGAGATCGGCGAACTCAAACGTGAGCTTCGCGGCATGGACGCGGCCGGGGTGAAGTGACGCCAGGGCCCGTGGGGTAGCGTTTCCAGCCCTGGGGCCACCGGGATCGGGACGGCGCTCACATCTCAGAACAGAAACTTTTTGAGAACGGTGAGGTCGCGCAGTTACCTCCGCGTGACATACTCTTGGCTTCGCGCAAGCCGTATGTCGCAATTGCCGGTTATCCGGTTGTGGGGGAGAACATGAGAGTTCGGCTTCTCGTGGCCGCGGGCGGCGGCCTGCTGATCACCGGCCTCCTTCCCGGCTGCGGTCTGGCCTTCGGGCACGAGGACGTCGAGCCGCCCAACGGCGCCCCGGGCACCGAGAGCGCCTCCGACGCGGACGAGCCCGACATGCCCAAGCACAACGTCAGCACCGAGGACGTGCTCATCGTCGTCGACGACGGTGCCGAGGTGAGCGAGGACTGCGGCGAACGCGAGGTCGTCGTCACCGCGGACGACGCCGTCGTCGTGCTGCACGGCGACTGCGGGCTGGTGCGCGCCACCGGCCGCGGGTCCACCGTCGACGTGGGCTCGGCGGACAAGATCGTGCTGGTCGGAGTGGACAACAGGATCTCGTTCGCCTCCGGCCAGCCCGAGGTGATCAACCACGGGCGCAACACCACCGTGGCCGAGGGCGGCACCGCGCAGCGGTGAATCCCGCGGGCCCGGGCACTGCGCGCCGGGGAGTCCGCGTGCCGGGGGTCAGCGTGGGGGAACCGCGTGGGATGAACCGCACGGCGGTGGTCCCGCCGCGGTGGGCGCCGCGTGCCGGGGAGGCCGCGCCGGGAGATCCGTGTCGGGGCGTTGACCGCCCCGGCACCCGAGAGTGACCTTCCATCCGTTACCGTGGTGCGCGTCCGTGCGCGCGCAGGAAAGCGGCGCGGGGACGCCGAGGCCGAGCGGGCGTGGCGACGCGCAGTGAATTCTTGGTTGCAGTTGGCTGTTTCGTCCTCCTGGCCGGCTCTGAGGCGGTACGGTCGTTTCGTTCCGCCTGTGGTGCGACCTGTCCCGCCGGGGTGGCACGATCCCGCCGGGGTGGCACGACGGCCCAGGGGCGGCGCACGCGCCCTGCCGGAGCCGTTCCGAGGGCGCGCGTTCGACGTGAGGACCCGCTAGGGGAGGGGTGGATGAGCGGTTATGTCGCACGGGTGCGGCATGATGAGTCGCCCGGGGGCGACGTCGG
Organism: Nocardiopsis synnemataformans DSM 44143; assembly: GCA_000340945.1. Lineage (GTDB taxonomy): Bacteria > Actinomycetota > Actinomycetes > Streptosporangiales > Streptosporangiaceae > Nocardiopsis > Nocardiopsis synnemataformans. The sequence continues at coordinate 26,986 of ANAW01000172.1, forward strand.
CCTGGACCCGTTGGTGAGCTCGGCCGCCCAGCGCTGGGCGGCCGTGGATTCGCTGTTGCCCGAGCCGATCAACTTCGCTCCGGGCTCCTATCCCCTCCTGACCGTCAGCGACGAGGACGGCCGCGCCGTCGCCGCTGGCACCATGCACTACACCTGGTACCAACCGGGCGAGGTCGGCCGCATATGGGGCGTGCCCGACCAGCACTGGCTCACCCCCATCGTGGGCGGCCCCGACCCCGGCCGCGCCCTGGACTCGCTGCTGACCAGCTGGCGCGACCAGCTTGAGGACCTGCCGACCGGCACCGGCTCGGAGTCGGCGGCCCTGGTGAGCTGGCCCGCCCGCGACGTGTGCGGCATCATCCCGCTCCAGCGCCACGGCCTGCAGCCCTACACCGTGCTGGCCGCCCGCCAGCGCCGCCGCGGCGTGCCCCCGTCGCTGCCGCCGCGCGACGTGACCATCCGGCTGGCCGACCGCAGCGACCTGACCCAGGTGGTCGGTCTGCTGATGGAGGAGCACCGCTACGAGCAGCACTTCGGCGGGGTGTTCCTGCAACCGGACACCGCCGAGCAGACCCGTGAGGTGGCCGCCCGGGCGCTGAACCGCTCGCGATCCTGGATCTGGCTGGCCGAGCGGCGCGGTCGTGCCGTGGGCCTGCTGTGGGTGTCCCCGCCCGAGCGCTCGCGCTGGGCCAAGTCGCTGGTCAACGCGCGCCCGATCGCGCATATCGGCTACGGCGTGGTGACCGCGGCGGAGCGCGGCAACGGGATCGGCACGGCCCTGGTGGGCCAGGCGCACCAGGCGCTGGACAGTCACGGCGTGGGCGTCTCGGTGCTCAACTACGCGGCGATGAACCCGCTGTCGGGGCCGTTCTGGCACCGCATGGGGTACCGCCCGGTGTGGACGACCTGGGAGGTTCGCCCCGCGCTGGCCCTGCGCTGACCCGAGGGGGTCGGGGGCCGTCCGGACGGCCCCGGCCCTTTGCGGCGAGCGGCGACGCGCGGATCCGGGCAGCACGAAGCCGGGGGCCGGGGATGGCCCCCCGGTATCCAGTACACCGTGCTCCCCCCGTCCCGCGCCAGCCCCGTTCCCGTGCCTGTGGACGACGGGAGGCGGTGCCCGGCGCGGCCCCGCCCCCCGGGGTTTGGTCTGTGGTGCGGGAAGGCGGTGACCTGATCCGTGACCGCCTGCCTGTGGTTGAGCTTCACGCCCCCCTGTGCTCAGGGTCGCGCGTAACACCTTCCTTTCACCCCCTGACCTCTGGAGGGCGCGAACGTGCACGTTCGTACCACCCCCACCGGTCGGGTCCTGGAAACGGTTCTCACAGCGTGGGGTGGTGGCTAAGCCGCTTATCACGCACTTCGCGGACGTGCTCTCGACCGCGGCACTGGAGGACCGGGGCGAAGCACGCGATGCGCTCACCCCCTGGACGACCGACGTGCGCATCGCGTGGTCCCCAGCACTGGAGAAGACCCCCCGGGTCTGAGCGGGGAGCCTGAGCCCTACGGCCAACCCCCACACCCCTACCCAGTACTGGTGTTTTCCGTTTGTACCCCGCTGTGTCCGAGGAGGGCAGCACCGCACACCTTCAACCACCAGAGGGCTGAACCTCAAACCCCCTGGGGTGGGGGTTCACAACCCCCACCGGCTGGGGCGCCCCCTGGCGCGTCCCCGCCCCCCGGGGCTCCACTACCCTGTCCGCGGACGCAACGGCGCGTGGAAGGGGACGGACGATGGCCGCCAGCGACAGCGGGCCCGAGGGCGCGGAGCACGTCGAGATCGTCGAGGTGGGGCCGCGCGACGGCCTCCAGAACGAGGTGAGGACCCTCCCGGTCGAGGACCGGATCGAGCTGATCGACCGCGCGGTGGCCGCCGGGGTGCGCCGGATCGAGGCGGTCAGCTTCGTCAACCCCAAGCGCGTCCCCCAGATGGCCGGGGCCGAGGAGGTCATGGCGGGCGTCACGCGCGCGCCGGGGGTGTCCCACATCGGGCTGGTCCTCAACCGGCGCGGCCTGGACCGCGCGGTGGCCGCCCGGGTGTCCGAGGTCAACGTCGCGGTGCCCGCCACCGACGGGTTCTGCGTCCGCAACCAGGGGTGCACCGTCGAGGAGATGCTCGGCGCCCTGGCCGACATCGACGCCGCGCTGGAGGGGACGGGCATCCCGCTGAGCGTCACCGTCTCCACCGCGTTCGGCTGCCCCTTCGACGGCGAGGTGGCGCCCGAGCGCGTGGTGGAGGTGGTCCGCCGCATCGCCGACACCGGCGCGGTGGAGATCGCCCTGGCCGACACGATCGGCGTGGGCGTGCCCCGTCAGGTGACCGGGCTGGTGGCCGCGGTCGGCGAGGTCGCTGGCGGCCGTGCGCTGCGCTGTCACTTCCACAACACCCGAAACACCGGTTACGCGAACGCGCTCGCGGCCGTGGACGCGGGCGTGCGGGTGCTCGACTCCAGCCTGGGCGGCTTCGGCGGCTGCCCGTTCGCGCCCGCCGCCACCGGCAACATCGCCACCGAGGACCTGCTGTACGCGCTGCACCGCAGCGGCCTGCACACCGGGGTCAGCCTCTCCGGGGCCGCCGCCCTGGGCGAGTGGATGGGCGAGCGCCTGGACAAGCGGCCGCCCGCCTACCTGGGCCGCGCCGGGGCGTTCCCGGCCTGAGCGCCCCTGTGGCGTTCGTCGCCCGGCCCCGCCCTCTGCCAGCTCCACGGGCCCCGGCTCCCAGGGCGCCGCAAACGGTTTCCGCGCGCCGCTCCGGGGCCCGAACCGCTGTGGAGAAGGCGATCGCGCTGGTGGCGGGAGGGAACACGGGGGTGTACGGCGGTGTCCCCGGGTGTGGACATCCGGGGTGCCTGTTATCCTGGTGCCCCGTGGAGTCCGGCGGCCGGAGCGACGATTCAACCGCCCGCAACCGGACCGCCGCACGGCCGCTCAGCCCGACCCGAGCCCGCCGTAGCCACTCAACCCACGGGAGCACCACTTTGGCATCCGCCGCGAGTACCAAGCACCTTTTCGTTACCGGCGGCGTCGCCTCCAGTCTCGGTAAAGGCCTGACCGCTTCCAGCCTGGGACGACTCCTGAAGTCGCGCGGCCTGCGGGTCACCATGCAAAAGCTCGACCCCTACCTCAACGTCGACCCGGGGACGATGAACCCCTTCCAGCACGGCGAGGTCTTCGTCACCGACGACGGGGCCGAGACCGACCTGGACGTCGGCCACTACGAGCGCTTCCTGGACACCGAACTGTCCGCGACGGCCAACGTCACCACCGGCCAGATCTACTCCAGCGTCATCGCCAAGGAGCGCCAGGGCGCCTACCTCGGCGACACCGTGCAGGTGATCCCGCACATCACCAACGAGATCAAGGCGCGCATCTACGCGATGGACGCCCCCGACGTCGACATCGTGATCACCGAGATCGGCGGCACGGTCGGCGACATCGAGTCGCAGCCCTTCCTGGAGGCGGTCCGCCAGATCCGCCACGAGATCGGCCGGGACAACTGCTTCTTCCTGCACGTGTCCCTCATTCCCTTCCTCGGCCCGTCCGGCGAGATGAAGACCAAGCCCACCCAGCACTCCGTGGCGGCCCTGCGCAGCATCGGCATCCAGCCCGACGCCATCGTGTGCCGCTCGGACCGCCCCATCACGCAGAGCCTGAAGTCCAAGATCAGCCTCATGTGCGACGTGGACGAGGCCGGGGTGGTCTCCACCCCCGACGCCCCCTCGATCTACGACATCCCCAAGGTCCTGCACCGCGAGGGCCTGGACGCCTACGTCGTGCGCCGCCTGGGCATGCCCTTCCGGGACGTGGACTGGACCGAGTGGGACGAGCTGCTGCGCCGCGTGCACCAGCCCGACCATGAGGTCACCATCGCCCTGGTCGGCAAGTACATCGACCTGCCCGACGCCTACCTGTCGGTCAGCGAGGCGCTGCGCGCGGGCGGCTTCGCCACCGACACCCGCGTCAACATCCGCTGGGTGGCCAGCGACAACTGCGCCAGCCCCTCCGGCGCCGCCTCCGAGCTGGACGGCGCGGACGGCATCCTCATCCCCGGCGGCTTCGGCGTGCGCGGCATCGAGGGCAAGATCGGCGCCATCCGCTACGCCCGTGAGAACGGGGTGCCGCTGCTGGGCATCTGCCTGGGCCTCCAGGCCGTCGTTATCGAGTACGCCCGCGACGTGCTCGGGCTGGAGGGCGCCAACAGCACCGAGTTCGACGACAAGGCCGCCGACCCGGTCATCGCCACCATGGCCGACCAGACCGACGTCGTCGCCGGGGAGCGCGACATGGGCGGCACCATGCGCCTGGGCATGTACCCGGCCGCGCTGGGCGAGGGCACCGTGGTGCGCGGGCTCTACGACGGCGCCGAGGCCTCCGAGCGGCACCGCCACCGCTTCGAGGTCAACAACGCCTACCGCGCCCAGCTGGAGGAGGCGGGCCTGGTGTTCTCCGGGCTCTCCCCGGATGGCAAGCTGGTGGAGTACGTCGAACTGCCCCGGGACGCCCACCCGTTCTTCGTGGCGACGCAGGCGCACCCGGAGCTGCGTTCCCGCCCGACCAAGGCCAACCCGCTCTTCCGCGGGCTGGTCTCGGCGGCCCTGGAGTACCACAACTCCTGACCCGGTGGCCGGGCGGGCGGGGCACGAGTCCTGAGAGGCGGAACCCATGCCCAGTGACACCCACCCGGCCTTTTCCACGGGGGCGGACGCGAAGGTCGCGGACGCCCCCGAGTCATGGCCGGTGGAGCGGTCCGAGGAACGCTTCCGCAGCGTCAAGTGCGGCATGCGCACGGACTGGGTGCGCATGGTCGGCAGCGGCGGCGAGGGCACGACCGTGGCCGCCCGCGACTACATGGAGCACCCCGGCGCCGCCGCGGCCCTGGCCCTGGACGCCGACGGCCGGGTGCTGCTCCAGCGCCAGTACCGCCACGCCACCCGGCACACCCTGTGGGAGCTGCCCGCCGGGCTCATCGACGAGGAGGGCGAGGGGCCGCTGCGCACCGCCCAGCGCGAACTGGTCGAGGAGGCGGGGCTGCGCGCCGGGCGCTGGCACGAGCTGGCCGACTTCTTCCCCTCGCCCGGGTTCTCCGACGAGCGCATCCACGTGTACCTGGCCCGGGACCTGTCGGTGGTGCCGCCGGAGGAGATCGGCTTCGAACGCGAGCACGAGGAGGCCGACCTGGTCGCCGAGTGGGTCCCCCTGGAGGAGGCGGTCGCCCTGGTCATGGCGGGCAGGCTGCACAACGGCGCCACCGTCATCGGCGTCCTTGCCGCCCGGGCCGCCGCGGCGGACGGGTTCGCCTCCCTGCGCGAGCCCGCGGAGGACTGACCCGTGGCCGACCGGGAGGGTGAGGGGGAGGATCCGCTGGCGCGGGTGTGCGCCGCCTTCCTGGACCACCTCAGCGCGGAGCGCGCCCTGGCCGACAACACCCTCGCGGCCTACCGGCGCGACCTGCGGCGCTACCGCGGGTACCTGGCGGAGCACGGCGTCCTCTCGCCCGACCTGGTGGGCCCCGCCCGGGTGGGCGACTTCCTGCGGGCCCTGCGCGAGGGCGACGCCGACCACCCGCCGCTCGGCGCCGCCTCGGCCGGGCGGGCCCTGGCCGCCGTGCGCGGCCTGCACCGCTTCGCGGCCCGGGAGGGCTGGGCCGCCACGGACCCGTCCGCCGAGGTCTCCCCGCCCGTGCCGCCGATGCGCCTGCCCAAGGCGGTGCCGCTGGCGTCGGTGGAGCGCCTCCTGGACGCCGCCGGACCGGTCGGGTCCCCGGCCTCCGGCGACCGCGCCGGACTGCTGGCCCTGCGAGACCGGGCGCTCCTGGAGGTGCTCTACGGCACGGGCGCGCGCGTCTCCGAGGCGGTGGGGCTGGACGTGGACGACGTCGCCGACGCGGTGGAGGGCGACGACGCCGTGGGCCTGGTGCGCTTTCGCGGCAAGGGCGGCAGGGAGCGCGTGGTGCCGCTGGGCTCCCACGCCCGCCGTGCGCTCTCGGGCTACCTGGTGCGGGCCCGGCCGGGCCTGGCCGCCTCCGGCCGGGGCGGTCCGGCGCTGTTCCTCAACGCGCGCGGGGGCAGGCTCACCCGGCAGGGCGGCTGGGGGATCCTGGCGGCCGTGGCCGAGCGCGCCGGGGTCGAGGGCGTCTCACCGCACACCCTGCGTCACTCCTTCGCCACCCACCTGCTCGACGGCGGGGCCGACATCCGGGTCGTCCAGGAGTTGTTGGGACACAGTTCGGTCACCACCACACAGGTCTACACGCTGGTGACGGTCGAGCACCTGCGCGAGGTGTACGCGTCGAGCCATCCCAGGGCACGGCGCTGAGCGGGGACGCGACCGCGCGGGACCCGCGTGCGGGGGGCGAAGCGGAACAACCCGGTTCGAGGTTCCGATTTCCCCCAGGGACGCAGGCGTGGGATTCTACCCGTACGTTTTGTTGAAGTGCGTCGTGTCGGCGTTCTAGAGTCGCCGCGCGGAGGTACGTTGCTGTCGACATATTGAGTTTCCGACGGCGGCCAGGGACAGGGGCGCGCGGCATCCCTAGCCGTGGCCGATCCGTAGGGGAGGTCAAGGGTTGTGAACTGGGACAACGAGGCTGCGAACACCGCACCTGTCGGCGAGGGGGAGCTCGCCGACCCGGTGACCAACCCGTGGAGGACGACACGCAACACGGGGGCTGATCTGCACACCTCAAGACCCGAGCGGACCTATCCGGAGCCCGGGCCCGTCGATGAACACGGCCCGGCACGGATTGTAGCACTCTGTAACCAGAAGGGTGGAGTCGGCAAGACCACCACGACGATCAACCTCGGCGCCGCCATCGCCGAGTACGGAAGACGGGTGCTGCTGGTCGACTTCGACCCGCAGGGCGCGCTCTCCGTCGGCCTGGGCCGCCTCGATCCGCGCGAACTGGACCTGACCGTCTACAACCTGCTCATGCAGCGGGACGTGGCGGTCGAGGACGTCCTGCTCAAGACCGACATCGACGGCCTGGACCTGATCCCGAGCAACATCGACCTGTCAGCCGCCGAAGTGCAGCTGGTCGGCGAGGTGGCGCGCGAGCAGATGCTCGGCCGCGCGCTGAGGCCGGTCATCAACGACTACGACGTCGTCCTGATCGACTGCCAGCCCTCGCTGGGCCTGCTCACCGTCAACGCGCTCACCGCCGCGGACGGCGTCATCGTGCCGCTGGAGTGCGAGTTCTTCGCGCTGCGCGGTGTGGCGCTGCTGATGGACACCATCCAGAAGGTCCAGGAGCGCCTCAACGAGGACCTCGTCATCGACGGCTTCCTGGGCACCATGTACGACCCGCGCACGCTCCACGCGCGCGAGGTGCTGTCCACCATCATCGACGGGTTCGGGGACAAGGTCTACGGCACGGTCATCAACCGCACCGTGCGCTTCCCCGACGCCACCGTGGCGGGCGAGCCCATCACCAGGTTCGATTCGGCCTCGGCCGGGGCCAACGCCTACCGGGAGCTGGCCAAGGAGGTGCTGGCGAGGTGGCCTCTCAGCGGTCACGGCGTGTGACCCTACCCGGGGCGGACGAACTGTTCTTCCGTCCCAGCGGCACCGAGGAGGTGCCGGAAGAGACCGAACGCCAGCACAAGGCACCGGAGCAGGGCAGCAGGGGCGAGGCGTCGTCGCGCTCCAACGGCAGGAATAGGGGCACGTCCGCCGCGCAGGCGGGACGCGCGCCCAAACCGAGCGGGCGCCAACGCCACGACGAGAAGATCACCGTCTACATCTCCGGGCCCGAACTGCTGGCACTGGAACAGACCCGGCTCTCGCTGCGCGCCGAGCACGGGCTGTCCGCCGACAGGGGCCGCCTCGTCCGCGAGGCCGTCGCCGTGCTGCTGGCGGACTTCGAGGAGCACGGACCGGCCAGCATGCTGGTGCGCAGGCTGACCGAGGACTGAAGCACGCGTACCGGTACCGGAGGGGGTGCCGGTGCGATGACGGAGAGGTCACGGGTGTCACCGGCGGGTTCTGGCCGGTGACACCCTTGTCTCATGAGGAAGACGATGCGGGGCCGGTGCCATGGGGGCTGAGGGGACGTCGGCGGACACCGGCGCGGAGGTGGACGACAACGCCTTCCAGGTGCACCTCGACAACTTCGAGGGGCCCTTCGACCTGCTCCTCGGGCTGATCGCCAAGCACAAGATGGACATCACCGAGGTGGCCCTGTCCCGGGTCACCGACGAGTTCATCGCGCACATCCGGGCGCACGGCGACGACTGGGACCTGGACCAGGCCAGCAACTTCCTGCTGGTCGCGGCGACCCTGCTGGACCTGAAGGCGGCGCGCCTGCTGCCGCGCGGCGACGTCGAGGACGAGGCCGACCTGGCCCTGCTGGAGGCCCGCGACCTGCTGTTCGCCCGGCTGTTGCAGTACCGCGCCTACAAGGAGGTCGCCTCCTTCATGCGGGTGCGGCTGGCCTCGCAGGGGCGCCGCTACGCGCGCGCCGTCCCGCTGGAGGAGCGCTTCGCGGGGATGCGGCCGGACGTGCTGTTCAAGCTGGGCCCCCAGGAGTTCGCCGCCCTGGCGGGGATGGTCTTCACGCCCAAGGAGCCGCCCAGCGTCCCGGTCACCCACATCCACCAGGCCAAGACGTCGGTCAAGGAGCAGGGCGAACTGATGGTCGCGGAGCTGCGCGAGCACGGGCGGTTGACCTTCGCCCAGCTCACGGCCGCCTGCACCGGTACCTTCGAGGTCATCGCCCGCTTCCTCGCCCTGCTGGAGCTGTACCGGGCCTCCAACGTGGGCTTCGACCAGCCCGAACCGCTGGGGGAGCTGCTCGTCTCCTGGACCGGCGGCGAGGGCGAGGTCGAGCTGGAGAGCGAGTACGACGAGGCCGACGGCGCCGGGGACACCGGCGACGGGAGCGGGCCGGGGGAGACGGAGGAGCGCGCATGAGCGTCCAGGACAGGGCGGCGGGGGACACCGCGGAGCGGGAGGCGGTCGGCACGGCCGGAGCGGCCGGCGGGGAGGCGGCCGGGGTGGTCGTGGAGGCCTCCGGTGAGGCCCCGGCCACCCTGCGCCGCGACCTGGAGGCCGTGCTGATGGTCGTGGACCAGCCGGTGTCGGAGTACGACCTGGCACGGGCCATGGACGTGCCCGTCACGGTGGTCGTCGGGGTGCTGGAGTCGCTGTCGCGGGAATACACCGACCAGGGCCGGGGTTTCGACCTGAGGGCGGTGGCCGACGGGTGGCGTGTGTACACGCGGCCCGAATGCGCCGACGTCGTCGAGCACTTCCTCCGGGAGGGGCAGGAGGTGCGGCTCACCCAGGCCGCACTGGAGACGATGGCGGTGGTGGCCTACCGACAGCCGGTCTCCCGGGGCAGGGTCTCCGCCGTGCGCGGTGTCAACTGCGACGGGGTTATGCGTACCCTCGTACTGAGGGGCCTGATCGAAGAGGCCGGGCACGACTCCGAGTCCGGTGCGCTGCTGTATCGGACCACCTCCTATTTCCTGGAACGGTTGGGCCTGCGAGGCCTCGACGAGCTGCCTGATCTGGCGCCGTTCCTCCCCGACGACATCGAAGGTCTAGACGACACCGGTGAGCACACCTAACAACAGTTCCCGCGGTGCGCGGGACGACGCCCCGCGCGGTGAGCGCGGCGACTACGACAAGCGCGGCGGACAGGGCCGCGGCGACAGCCGGGACCGCCGGGACGACCGTCCCCGCGGCGGTCACCGGGACGACCGCGGCCCCCGGGGCCGCGACGACCGCGGTGGTTTCCGGAGTGACCGGGACAGCCGCGGCGGACGTGACTTCCGCGGTGGCAGCGACGGCCAGCGCGGTGAGGGCCGCTCCTTCGGCGGCGACCGCGACAACCGCCGTTCCTACGGAGACCGCGACAACCGTGACAGCCGTGGCGGGCGTGACTTCCGTGACGGTGGGGACCGCCGTTCCTTCTCGGGCGGCCGGGACGACCGTGGCGGACGCGACTTCCGCGGCGGTCGTGATGACCGCGACCGCGGTGGTTTCCGGAACGACCGGGGCCCGGGCGGCGGCCGCGACGACCGCGACCGCGGCGGTTTCCGGGGCGGCCGTGACGACCGTGGCGGACGTGACTTCCGTGGTGGCCGCGACGGCCAGCGCGACGACCGCCGTTCGTTCTCGGGTGGCCGGGACGAGCGCGGCGGGCGTGACAGCCGTGGCCCCGGTGGCGGACGTGACTTCCGTGACGGTGGGGACCGCCGTTCGTTCTCGGGCGGCCGGGACGAGCGCGGCGGCCGGGGTCCGGGCGGTGGCCGCGACGACCGCGGCGGCTTCCGGGGCGACCGGGACAACCGCCGCCCCTTCGGCGACCGGGACAGCCGTGGCGGCCGTGACGGCCAGCGCGGTGAGGGCCGTTCCTACGGCGACCGCGACAGCCGTGGCGGACGCGACTTCCGGGGCGGTCGTGATGACCGCGACCGCGGTGGTTTCCGGAACGACCGGGGCCCGGGCGGCGGCCGCGACGACCGCGGCGGCTTCCGTGGTGACCGCGACAACCGTGGCGGACGTGACGGCCAGCGCGACGACCGCCGTTCCTTCGGCGGTGACCGCGACAACCGCCGCTCCTTCGGCGACCGCGACAACCGCGGTTCGGGCGGTCGTTCCTACGGCCGTGACGACCGTGGCGGACGTGGCCCCGGCGGCGGACGCGACGACCGTGACCGCGGTGGCTTCCGGGGTGACCGGGACAGCCGCGGCGGACGTGACGGCCAGCGCACCGAGGGCCGTTCCTTCGGGGGCGGCCGCGATGACCGCCGTTCCTCCGGCGGCCGGGACAACCGCGGTTCGGGCGGCCGTTTCCAGGACCGTGACGAGCGCGGCGGGCGCGACCTCCGCGACCGCGAGCCCCGTGAGGACCGTGACGGCCGTCCGGGCGGCGACCGCTCCGGCGCCAAGCGCGTCACGAGCGAGAACCAGCTCTCCAAGGCGGCCCGCGAGCGGCTCAGCGCCCTGCGCGCCGACTACGACCCCAAGGACGAGGACCACCCCGAAGAGGGGCGCGACACCTACACCGACGTCGAGAACGGCATCCGCCTCCAGAAGGCGCTCGCCGCGGCCGGCGTCGCCAGCCGCCGGGCCAGCGAGGAGATGATCGCGGCCGGACGCGTCAGCGTGGACGGCCAGATCGTGCGCCGCTTCGGCGCCCGGGTCGACCCCGAGTCCTCCGAGATCCGCGTCGACAACATGCGCGTGGTCACCGCCCCGGACAAGCTGTACTTCGCGCTCAACAAGCCGCGCGGCGTCGTCAGCACCATGTGGGACCCGGAGGGCCGCCCCACCCTGGCCGACTACACCGGTCAGACCGAGGAGCGGATCTTCCACGTCGGTCGGCTCGACACCGAGACCGAGGGCCTCATCCTGCTCACCAACGACGGCGAGCTGGCCAACCGGCTCACCCACCCGCGCTACAAGGTCGTCAAGACCTACATCGCCAAGGTGCCCGGTCCGGTTCCGCACCGCGTCGTCCGCGAGATCCAGAAGGGCGTGGAGCTGGAGGACGGCCCGGTCGAGGTCGACTCCTTCCGCGTGGTCGACAACGACCCGCCCAAGTCGCTCGTCGAGATCCGGCTGCACGAGGGCCGCAAGCACATCGTGCGCCGCCTGATGGAGGCCGTCGGCCACCCGGTCGCCGACCTCGCCCGCACCCAGGTCGGCCCGATCGACCTGAACGCCCTCAAACTGGGCACGATGCGGGCGCTCACCTCGCGTGAGGTGAGCGAACTCTACGAGGCGGCGGGCCTGTAGATACAGTTGACGGCGGTCGCCTGCCCGGACACCGGGCGGCGGCCGCCGTTCCCCTTCTCCGGGGTACGGCACGGTGAACGAGGACGAGGCGGGATCGAACGTGGCGGTACGGGCCATCCGCGGTGCGGTGCAGGTCGACGCGGACGAACGCGAGCAGGTGCTGGAGGCCACGGCCGAGCTGGTCTCGGAGGTGATGCGGCGCAACGCCCTGGAGACCGACGACGTGATCAGCGTGCTGTTCACCGCCACCCCCGACCTGAACAGCGAGTTCCCCGCGCTGGCCGCGCGCAAGCTCGGCTTCTCCGACGTCCCGCTGATGTGCGCGACCGAGATCGCCGTCCCCCACGCCCTGCCGCGTGTGGTGCGCCTCATGGCGCACGTGGAGACGGACCGGCCGCGCTCGGAGCTCCAGCACGTCTACCTGCGCGGGGCCCAGGCCCTGCGGCTGGACATCGCCCAGTAGCCCCCGCCACCGGCCTCCCGGCAGGTCGTAGGCTTGGGGGAACGGTACGCGTCGGAGGCGGGGGAACAGTGGGCGACAGCAGCGGTGCGCGGGGGGACGGGGAGCAGCGGCTCCCGGTGCGCCGGGTCACGGTGGTGGGGACGGGGCTGATCGGCACGTCGGTGGCGCTCGCCCTGCGCTCGCGCGGCGTCGACGTCGCCCTCTCCGACCCCGACGCCGCCTCCCTGCGCCTGGCCTGCGACCTGGGCGCGGGACACCCCCTGGAGGAGTCCGCCGACCCGCCCTCGGCCCCGGCCGACCTCGCGGTCATCGCCGCGCCGCCCGCCGTCATCCCCTCCGTGCTGCGCCGGGCCCAGGACCGGGGGCTGGCCCACGTCTACACCGACGTGGCCAGCGTGAAGGCGAGCGTGCTGGCCGAGGCCGAGCGGCTGGGCTGCGACATGGCCACGTTCGTGGCCGGGCACCCCATGGGCGGCAGGGAGAAGCAGGGCCCCGGCGCCGCGCGCGCCGACCTGTTCCTGGGCCGCTCGTGGGCGCTGTGCCCCACCGGCAAGGCCGACGCGCAGGCCGTCGCCGTCGTCGCCGAGGTCGCCCGCATGTGCGGCGCGGACCCGATGGTGCTGGACGCGGCGGCGCACGACCGGGCGGTGGCGCTGGTCTCGCACGCGCCCCACGTGGCGTCCTCGGCGGTGGCGGCCCGGCTGCTCTCGGGCGACGACGCGGCCCTGACCCTGGCGGGGCAGGGCGTGCGCGACGTCACCCGGGTGGCGGGCGGCGACCCCGCCATGTGGTCCGAGATCCTCACGCACAACGCGGCCCCGGTCGCGGAGGTCCTGCACGCGGTGGCCGCCGACCTCGCGGCCGCCGCCGACGCCCTGCGCGTGCTGGCGGACCGGCCGGCGGCGGGGGAGGCGTCGGTCCGGGACCTCGCGCCGGTGCACGACCTGCTGGAGCGGGGGAGGTCCGGCCACGGCCGCATCCCCGGCAAGCACGGCACGGTACGGCTGCCCGACTACACGGTCATGCCGGTGGTCATCCCCGACGAGCCCGGCGCGCTGGGCCGCCTGTTCGCCGCCGCGGCGGAGGCCGGGGTCAACGTCGAGGACGTGCGCATCGAGCACACGCCGGGCCTGCCGCTGGGCGTGGCGCAGCTGTACGTGCTACCCGCGGCGGTGGACACGCTCGCGCGGGCGCTGGCCGCCGACGGCTGGTCGGTCCACCCCGGGCTGTGAGCCCCCTTCGCCGTGATCTTGTACTTATAGCGAGTTTGGAGCGCCCAACCTCGCTATAAGTACAAGATCAACGCAGGTCAGGTCACTTGCGTCCCGCTGGTCCCGGTTCCGGTCCGCCCGAACCCGGTCTCCACGGGCGGATGCCGGGGCCGCACCCCAGCAGTGCTGGGGTGTGCCACGCACGCCTACGCACGCCTGCGCACGACGCGCCAAGTACGCACGGGCCACGGGTAGGGTTGGGCGTCGGCAACAGTGAACGCAAGCGGGAGTCAACGGCAGTGAGCGCGCAGGACAGCACCGAGGGCATCGTCATCGCGATCGACGGTCCCTCCGGGTCGGGCAAGTCGAGCACCTCCCGGGGTGTGGCCAAGGCGCGGGAGCTGCGGTACCTCGACACCGGCGCCATGTACCGTGCGCTGACCTGGTGGATGCTCTCCCAGGGTGTGAACGTCAACGACGCCGACGCCGTGACCGCCCTCGTCGACACCCCCGTCATCACCATGGGCACCGACCCGGGCGCGCCCTCCGTGGCGGTGGACGGCCGCGACGTGGCCGCCGAGATCCGCGGCAGGGACGTCACCACCAACGTCAGCGCGGTCTCGGCCGTGCCCGCGGCGCGCGAGCGCCTCGTGCGCACCCAGCGCGAGATCATCGCCGCCGCCAGGGCCGAGAGCGCGGGCATCGTGGTCGAGGGGCGCGACATCACGACCGTCGTCGCCCCCGACGCCCCGGTCAAGCTCTTCCTGACCGCCAGCCCCGAGGCCCGCGCCCAGCGCCGCAGCCGGGAGGTCCGCAGCGTCGACGTCGCCGCCACCCAGGCCGACCTGGCCCGGCGCGACGCGCTGGACTCCAGCCGGGCGCACTCGCCCCTGCGCCAGACCGAGGACGCCACCGAACTCGACACCAGCGGGCTGACCCTGGACGAGGTCGTCGCCCTGGTGGTCAAGCTGGCCGACGAGGTCCGCGACCGCTGACCCGCACGGCCGTGCGCCGCCGCGTTCCGGCGGACGGGACCCCTCGGCCGTAACACCGGACACATCCGTCCCCAACAACCCCTTCGGGGGAACACAACGACATCCGCGGGGGTTCCTCCCCGTGGCCAGTACACGGGCGCCGTCGGCGCCCGCGTCGACCCGCGCTATCCGGGACACCGGGGCGGGTCGGCCCTTCGCATCCTCGCGGCACGCATCCTGGGCGCGCGGGGACCGAGAACCGGGAGCAGTACATGAGTGATTTCGACATCTCCGACGTCGTCGACGGGGGAGCGGACGCCGAAGAGCCCGCCGCCCTCCCCGTGGTGGCGGTGGTCGGGCGTCCCAACGTGGGCAAGTCCAGCCTGGTCAACCGCATCATCGGCCGCCGTGAGGCCGTGGTGGAGGACGTGCCGGGCGTGACCCGCGACCGGGTCGCCTACGACGCCGAGTGGCAGAACACCAGGTTCACCCTGGTCGACACCGGCGGCTGGGAGACCAGCGTCAGCGGCCTGGCCGCGATGGTCGCCCGCCAGGCCGAGTACGCCGCGCAGACCGCGGACGTCATCCTGTTCGTGGTCGACGCGACGGTGGGCGTCACCGACGCCGACGCCGCCGTCACCCGCGTACTGCGCTCGACCAAGCGCCCCGTGATCGTGGCCGCGAACAAGGTCGACGGCAGCGGGCAGGAGGCCGACGCCCTCGACCTGTGGCAGCTGGGCGTGGGCCAGCCCTTCCCCATCAGCGCCCTGCACGGCCGCGGCACCGGCGACCTGCTGGACGCGCTCGTGGCCGAGTTCCCCGAGCAGCCCCTGGGCGAGGAGGAGGAGGGCGAGGACGGCCCGCCCCGCATCGCGCTGCTGGGCCGCCCCAACGTGGGCAAGTCCAGCCTGCTCAACCGCCTCGCCGGTGAGGACCGGGTGGTCGTCGACGAGGTGGCGGGCACGACCCGCGACGCGGTGGACGAGCTGATCGAGCTGGGCGGGCGGACCTGGAAGTTCATCGACACCGCCGGTATCCGCCGCCGGTTCCGGGCCCTCCAGGGCGCCGACTACTACGCCACCATGCGCACCGGCACCGCCCTGGAGCGGGCCGAGGTCGCCGTGGTGCTCATGGACGTCAGCGAGCCCCTCGCCGAGCAGGACATCCGGGTCGTCGAGCAGGTCGTGGAGGCGGGCCGCGGCCTGGTCCTGGCCTTCAACAAGTGGGACATCCTGGACGAGGACCGCCGGACCTACCTGGAGAAGGAGATCGACCGCCAGCTCGCGCGGGTCTCCTGGGCGCCGCGCGTGAACGTCTCGGCGAAGACCGGCCGCCACATGGAGAAGCTGGTCCCGGCGATCGAGACCAGCCTGAGCGGGTGGAACCAGCGCATCCCGACCGGGCAGCTCAACAACTGGCTCAAGGAGCTGGTGGCCGCCACCCCGCCGCCGGTGCGCGGCGGCAAGCAGCCCAAGATCCTGTTCGCGACGCAGGCGGGCTCGCGCCCGCCGCACTTCATCCTGTTCACCACCGGGTTCCTGGAGGACAACTACCGCCGCTTCATCGAGCGGCGCCTGCGGGAGGACTTCGGGTTCGAGGGCTCCCCGGTGCACATCAGCATGCGCATCCGTGAGAAGAAGGGCGGACTCCAGGGCCGCGCCTCCAAGGGCAGCGTGCGTCCGGACCGCAAGCACCGCCGCCGGTAGCCGTACCGCTCCGGCCACGGCATGAGGAAGGGGGCTCCCCGCCCGGGGAGTCCCCTTCGCCGTGCCCGGGTCAGGGCTTCCCGGGCAGGCGGCGTACGTTGCCCTGCGTCGGGTGGCTTCCCGCCGACCCTCCCTCGGGGGTGCGGGGCGGTCGGCCCGCCTCCTCCCCGGGAAGCGGGATCGCGGGGGCGCCGGGCAGCGGGCGGTTCGCGCTCTCCTTCATCCGCCACACCACCACCAGCCCCACCACGCCCGCGACCATCATCAGCCACGCCGGTGCGTACAGGTTCCCGGTGGACTGCACCAGCGCCTCGGCGATCAGCGGGGTGGTGCCGCCGAACAGCGCCACCGACACGTTGAAGCTGATGGCCAGCGCGCCGTAGCGCACGCTGGTGGGGAAGAACGCCGGGAGCGCCGCGGGCGCGCTGCCGGAGAAGTGCACCAGGATCACCGCCAGCACCACCATGCCCAGGGCGACCGCCCACAGGCCGCCCCGTTGCAGCAGCCAGAACGCGGGCAGGGCCAGCACGATCGAGAGCAGGCTGCCCGAGAGCAGCACGGGCCTGCGGCCCACGCGGTCGCTCAGGTGCCCGAACCCGGTCACCGCGAACAGCATCAGCACCATCGCCGCCAGGGTCAGCACCAGGGCCGTGGTGGGGCCGTACCCCAGCTCGGCCTCCAGGTAGGTGGGCATGTACGCGGTCAGGACGTAGTTGTTGACGTTGAAGATCATCACCAGGCCCACGCACAGCAGGATGTGGCGCCACTGGTCCACGACCGTCGCGCGCAGCTGGCCCCCGCGGTGCCCGCCGTGGGAGTCCTTGGCGAAGCCCTCGGTGTTCTGCTCGAAGACGGGGGTGTCCTCCAGCTTCACCCGCAGGTACAGGCCGATGGCGCCCAGCGGCAGGGCGATCAGGAAGGGGATGCGCCACCCCCAGTCCTGCATGGTGTCCGAGCCGAGCAGGAGGGTCATCACCGTGACGACGCTGGCGCCGCCGACGTAGCCGCTGACCGTGCCGAACTCCAGCCAGGAGGCCAGGTAGCCGCGCCGCCGGTCGGGCGCGTACTCGGCGATGAAGGTCGTGGCGCCGCCGTACTCGCCGCCGGTGGAGAAGCCCTGGAGCATCCGCGCGACCAGCAGGAGCACGGGCGCGGCGAAACCGATGCTCGCGGCCGAGGGGATGAGCCCGATCGAGAACGTGCTCACCGCCATGAGCAGCATCGTGAAGGCCAGGACGCGCTTGCGGCCGATCCGGTCGCCGAGGGGGCCGAAGAACAGGCCGCCCAGGGGCCGCACCAGGAAGGCGGCGGCGAAGGTGGTGAACGTGGCGATGAGCTGGGTGCCCTGGGTCTGCTCCGGGTAGAACACCAGGCCGATCGTGACGGCCAGGTAGCTGTAGACGCCGAAGTCGTACCACTCGGTCGCGTTGCCGATCGCCGCGGCCACGACGGCCTTGCGCGTCGCCCTGCGGTCCGTGGTCAGGGCCGTCCGCCCCTGCGGCTGCGGCTCGTTCACGTCTCCCCCTCGCTGCCCCGCGGTCCTGGTGCCCTCCCACCTAATCACTCTGGGTGACGAGAGTGCGTGCTCTGCCCGTGTCGCCGCCCCGGTAGCGTGGTGGCGGCCGAGAGGGGGAGCCCATGCGCAGGGTGCTGGTCAGCGCGTGCCTGATGGGACGCCGGGTGCGCTACGACGGGCGCGCCAAGCCGGTAGAGGACGACGTGGTCGCCCGCTGGCGCGAGGAGGGGCGCCTGGTGGTGCACTGCCCGGAGGTCGCCGGCGGCCTCCCGGTGCCCCGGCCGCCCGCCGAGATCGAGCCCGGCGCGACCGCCGCCGACGTCCTCGCGGGCCGTGCGCGCATCCTCACCCCCGAGGGGCGGGACGTGACCGTGCACTTCGTGGACGGCGCCCGGGCGGCTCTGGCCACCGCCCGCGCGCACGGCGTCGCGGTGGCGGTGCTCAAGGAGTCGAGCCCCTCCTGCGGGGTGCACCGGGTCTACGACGGCGCCTTCGGCGGGCGCAGGGTGCCCGGCGAGGGGGTCACCGCGCGGCTGCTCGCGGACGGCGGTGTCGCGGTGTTCACCGAGGACGAGATCGCCGGGGCCGCCGCCCGCCTGCGCGAGCTGGACGGCCTCTGAGGGGCGCCGGGGCCCGGCCGGTGGCGGCGGGCCCCGGAGCACCGGGACTCCCGGGTCAGGAGCGGACGACCTCGTAGCGCATGCACGCGAAGTCACCGGCGCGGTGCACGTCCAGCACCCTCAGGTCCACGCGCCCGGCCAGCAGGGGCGAGCCCGCGCCCAGGGTGACCGGGGCGACCGACACGACCACCTCGTCCAGCAGGCCGAGCCGGGCCAGGTCCGCGGCGATACCGCCACCGCCGACCACCCACACGTCGCGCCCGTCGGCCGCCTCGACCATCTCCGCGTGCAGGTCGCGCAGCTCCTGGTCGGTGTCGGCGCTGGCGAAGCGGACGTCGCCCTCGACCTTCGGCAGGTCGCGGTGGGTGAGCACCCAGGTCGGGGCCTGGTAGGGCCAGGGGTCGCCGCCCTCGTGCTTCAGAATCCACTCGTAGGTGCCCGCGCCGGACACGATCGCGCCCGCCTCGCGGACGAAGGTCTCGGTCTCGTTCAGGGCATCGCCGCCGTCGGCGGCGAACAGCCACTCCAGGGAGTGGTCCTCGGTGGCGATGAAGCCGTCCAGGCTCGTCGCGGTGTTGTAGATCGTCCTGCTCATCGTGTACCTCCGTCGTGGTGTCGGTCCTGAAGCCATTCGATGGGGTCGCCGTGGTCCACTTCCATGCCCTCCGCACGCAGCATGTGGCGCACGAGCTGTCTGCGGTGGGCGGAGAAGGTGAGCACGTGCGCGACGACGCTGCCCAGCACGAAGCTCTCCGGCGGGTCGCACAGGGCGTCGATCAGCCGGTCGCCCCAGGCGCCCCGGCTTCCGATGTCGTCGACCGCGGCGATCCAGCGCGCCCCCGCCCGGGTGTGCCGCTCCGCCAGCGCCTCCAGGTCGTCCGCGCCCCGTTCGGGCAGGTCGGCGCCGTCGATCGAGGCGAGCCACACCTCCTTGGCCCGGACCAGGTGGTCCAGCACGGCGGCCACGGACTCCTCCGGCCCGTCCCACTCCAGGACGGTCCGCCCGGGCGCCCGCACCCGGCGGTAGGCCTCCTCGGACAGCCGTCCGGCGAGGCGGATCAGGTGGGCGGTGTCGTCCACGTCGTGGTGGACCTGGAGGGCGATCAGGTCCATGCCGGGCCGCTCCTTGGGTCTGTCCTCGATCCACAGGTGGATCGGCGGGTGGAAGTGGATGCCGTTGGGCGCGGACAGCCACGTGCCGCTGCCCGCCGTGGTGGCGCTGGGCGGGTGCCCGAAGGCGCGTCCGAAGGCGCGCGTGAACCCCTCGACCGACTCGTATCCGGCCGCGAACGCGGCGTCGGTCACGCTGCTGCCCTGGCTGATCTGCCAGGCCGCGCGTTCCAGGAGCACCCGGCGTCGCAGCGCGACCGGCGACTCCCCGGTATCGCGGGTCAGTCTGCGGGTGAAGTGGAACGGTGAGGCGAAGGCGTGGTCCGCCATGTCGGTGAGGCGGGTGTTCTCCTCGTCCAGGACCGCGTCGAGCAGTTCGCGCAGGCGGTCCCGGCCTGGGGTGGGCTCGGTCATGGAGCCCAGTATGTCCACCGGGGGCGCGCGGGCGCCTGACCGATCTTGCCCACCCGGGCCGCCGCGCGGCCCGGGGCCCGGCGGGCTCTTCCCCGGCGCGAGCGCCCCGGCGGATGCGGTAGAGTCTTCTGCGTCGGCGGGGCCGGAAACGGTGACCGTTCGACGAACGGGACGTAGCGCAGTTTGGTAGCGCACTTGACTGGGGGTCAAGGGGTCGTGGGTTCAAATCCCGCCGTCCCGACAGCGAAGTAGCAGGTCAGCGAGGGGCTCGTCATCAGACGGGCCCTTTTCTGCGTTCCCGGTGGGGCGGAAGCGGGGTTGGGTCGGGATCCCCGGAGCGGGGGAGCGGTCCACCGCCCACCGGCGCGACGTCAGGGCACCGCTCCCCAGCGCTCCGGTCCGAGCGTTCGGGGAAGGTCGTGCGGTCGGCCCCGGGCGGGCTGCCGGTTCGCCCGGGGACGGGCCGGGTCAGCGGGTGATGGTCCAGTCCCCGTCGGCCTCGATGTGGACGAACTCGATCTCAGCGACGCCGCCGAGGATCGCCGCTTCGTCGAGCATGGACTCCCCCTCGTAGACGCCGATCTCGTTGGTGATGTTTCCGAGGCGCGTCCCGTCCGCGCCGTAGGGGGTCACGATGAAGTTGGAGCTGCCCGAGTGGGTGAGCTGCAGAGCCGAGCCGGCTGAGGGCGTCCAGTCGATCCGGTAGAGCGCGTCCCCGGTCCCGCTGAGCCAGAAGGTCTCCTCGTCCCAGGCCACGGCCTCGGAGGGGTCCACGGGAAGCCCTCCGTCGGCGCCCTCGGTCTCGGGGGCCTCCTCTGTGGCGTCCTCGCCTCCCTCCACCTGCTCGGCGGTGTCCGTCGCCTCGGGCTCGGCGGAGCCGGCCGGTGCGGGCTCGCCGCCGCCGACGGGCTCCAGTTCACCGGCGGAGAAGGAACAGGAGGTCAGAGCCATCGCGAAGGCGACGGAGGCGATACCGGCGGTCGCCCGTGCGAGGACGGTACCGCTGAGGGAACGGGGGATGGGGTGGCGGTTCACGGGCGGTCTCCTGGAACAGAAGGGATGGACGGTCTCTCGTGCTTCGGCCCTGGCGCCGAGTGAGCGCGAAGGACCGAAGAGAGCACAAGGGACCAAGGGGAATCTGTCGGTCCTTGTGATGCGGGCACGTCCGGTTCCGTTCCGGATCCGTGATCGCCGCCTCCCGAGGCCCGGGTTCTCGTCCTGTTCCCGTTCGTTGTCGGATCGCGTTCCACCGCGCCGTCGATGTGCCGCGGCGCGCCTTTCCCGTTGCGGGCCGTTCACGCCGGTGCTCCCCCCAGCGTGGAGCAGGTGTGGTTCCGGGCTGCGTCCACGGCGGCCTCCCGGGCCCGTTCCCGTGCGCGAGGGTCCGGGCACTCTCCGAAACGGAAAACCGAAACCCGGTGAAAAGGCCGTGACGGAGTGTGAGATCAAGGAATCTTCGCCGTTTTTTCCAAAGGCGAAAGGTGACATCGGGGACCGCGTTCCCGAAGTGGCGACTCGCCGTCCCCGCCTGCGCGGAGTCCCGTGCGGGGCGCGGCCTTTTCCGTGGTCCGGCTCCTGCGGGCTCTTCCTCCCGTGGGCGTGCCCCGGCGCGCCTCCCGTCGGTCTCCGCGGCCGCCGCACTTCGCTGGCCTGGACCCAAACCGGAGGCCGTGCGGTTCCACTGGCCGATTCCGGCCAGGCAACGGGAGTTGGACAACGGCTCTTGTTCATGGGTTGATTGTTTGGTCCGGTCACCTCTGTCGTTCAACGTCCTCATCAGATGAAATCTACTGTTGTGTGGTGGGGCGTCTCATGTAAGGCGGCTTGACACGGCTTGTCCGGCTCCACCAGGTTTCTTATGAGAATATGAAATGAGTCAGTGCGGAGGAGAATGCATCGTGGCGAGACCGGAGAAGCCTATTGACGCCAACGGTGGAACGGTAGCCATATTCGCCAAGGAGTTGCGAAAGCTCCGTGCACAGACAGGAAACCCGACATACCGGGAAATGGCTCGTTCGGCGCTGTTCTCGTCGTCCGTGCTGTCGAGTGCGGCCAGCGGGACGCGGCTGCCGACGCTGCAGGTCACCCTCGGGTTCGTCGCGGCGTGCGGCGGTGACCGGGAGGAGTGGCGGCGCCGGTGGATGGAGGCCGCGAACGTCACCGACTCCGACGCCGCGACGAGCAGCCGGTACAGGAGTTCGCCCGTCAGCCAGGAGATCCCCGCGCCGGCCCAGTTGCCGCTGCGCCCCTGCGGGTTCATCGACAGGAGGGTCGAGATGGACCGCCTGTGCCGCGCGCCCGCGGCGACCCCGGTGGTGATCACCGGTCCGGTCGGGTCCTGCAAGAGCGACTTCGCCATGCACTACGCCCACCGCGTCGCCGCCGACATGGTGGACGGCCAGTTGTACGCCGACCTCGGGTCGCTGACCGGCACCGCGTCGGACGCCGGGTACGTGCTCGACGGCTTCCTGCGCGCCCTGCGGGTGCCCGCCGACCAGTTGCCCGGAACGGTGGACCAGCGCGCCGGCCTGTACCGCTCCATACTCGCCGAGAGCAGGCTGCTGGTGCTGCTGGACAGGGTCCGCGACGAGCAGCAGGTGCGCCCGCTGCTCGCCGAGTCGCGGCACAGCGTGACCGTGATGGTCAGCCGCACGCCGCTGCTGGGCCTGGGCGGCGTCCGCCGCGTCCGACTCGACGCGCTGTCGCGGACCGACTCGATCGCGGCGATCGCCGCCGCCGTGCCCGAACGCGCGGAGTCCGAGCCGCGCGAGT
>ANAW01000173.1:0-27681 GCA_000340945.1 Nocardiopsis synnemataformans DSM 44143
ACTGATGAAGTCCGACCGGGCGCTGAACTGGCTGTGCATCGGTGACGTGTCCCTGCGCGAGTCGCTGAACTCGGCGTACGGGGAGGTCGGCGAGGCGGCCCGGATCTTCCTGACGCGCATCGCGCGGCTCCCGCTCGGGCGCGACCTGGTCCCGGCCACGCTCGACGAGGGGGAGCTCGCCGAGGAGCTGGTGGACGCGGGCCTGCTGCGCCGGGGCGGCCAGCGGGGCGCCTACCGGATGGAGTGGCTGGTGTGGGTGTTCGCGATCGAGGCCGACGTGCCCCAGGACGCCCGCGCGGACCCGAGGCCGCGCATCGGCACGCCGGTGTAGGAACCGCGCGGCGGCGCCGCCGGGGACCGGCCCGGTACCAGGGCCGGGCCGCGCCCCGGTCGGCGCCCGCGGCCGACGCGCCGCAGGGCCCCGCCGGGCGGGGCGCAGCGGCCTCCCGGCGCCTCTAGACCGCCGACCGGAACGTCGTGCGGTACGCGCTGGGGGCCACACCCAGCGCCGCGCTCATCTGCTGCCGCAGCGCCGCGCCGGTGCCGAAACCCGAGTGGCGGGCCACCTGGTCGATGCCCAGGTCGGTCGTCTCCAGCAGGTGCCGGGCCTGGTCGATGCGCTGCTGTGTGATCCACTTCCTCGGGCTCAGCCCGGTCTCCTCGCGGAAGCGGCGGGTGAACGTGCGCGTGCTCATCCGGGCCCGCGAGGCCAGCGTGCGCAGGTCCAACGGTTCGTGCAGGTGCTCCAGCGCCCACGTGCGCGCCCTGGCGATGGAGGTGTCGGCCACCTCCGGGACCGGGCGCACGATGTACTGCGCCTGCCCGCCGGGCCGCCACGGCGGAACGACGCACCTGCGCGCCGCCATGTTCGCGATCCCGCTGCCGTGGTCGTCCCGCACGACCTGCAGGCACAGGTCGACGCCCGCGCCGACGCCCGCCGAGGTGAGGACGTGGCCCTCGTCGACGAAGAGCACGTCCGCGTCCAGGTCCACGCGCGGGAACAGCCGGCGGAAGTTGTCCGCGTGCGCCCAGTGCGTGGTGGCCCGCAGGTCGTCCAGCAGACCGGCCGCGGCCAGCACGAAGGCGCCCGTGCAGATCGACATGATCCGCGCCCCCCGGCGCGCCGCCGCCAGCAGGGCCTCCCGCACCGGCTCCCCCCGCNCCAGCACGCCGTCGGTCATCACCGGCGCGCTGTAGTGCACACCGGCCACGAGGACCGTGTCGGACTCCGCCAGCAGCTCCAGGCCGCACTCGGGAGTGACGGTGAACCCGGCGTTGCTGCGCACCGGCCGTCCGCCGGGGGTGCAGATCCGCACCCGGTAGAGCCGCTGGTCCTGCCGCTCGAAGGCCGCGTGGAATATCTGCGTCGGCATGCCGAGGTCGAACGCGACCACCTCGTCCAGGGCGAGCACGGCGATCTGGCGGGGGCGACTCATGGCCCGATTCTTACACAAGATGGCCCTCGAACCACTCCCGGAACCAAGGCGTATCGATCATTCTTGCCAGGTGGTTAGAAACAAGCATTTACTACCGTGGATGATCGCCGGAATCGGCTTTGTCGCACTCGTCGGGGCGGCGGGCTTCCGGGCCACCCCGGGCGCCCTGGTGGACCCCCTCCAACAGGAGTTCGGATGGTCGACCGGCACCATCGGCTTCGCCATGTCGGTCAACCTCGCGCTGTACGGCGTCACCGCGCCGTTCGCCGCCGCCCTGATGGAGCGCTTCGGCGTACGCAGGGTGACGGCCAGCGCGATGGCCCTGATCGCGCTGGGCAGCGGGCTGACCGTGTTCATGACGGCGGCGTGGCAGCTGGTCATGCTCTGGGGCGTGCTGGTGGGCCTGGGCGCCGGCTCGATCTCGCTGGGGTTCGTGGCCGTCATCACCACGCGCTGGTTCGTCAAGCGCCAGGGCCTGGTCAGCGGCCTCCTCTCCGCCGGGGGCGCGACCGGATCACTGGTGTTCCTGCCGCTGGTGGCCATGCTGACCCAGTCGGACGGCGGCTGGCGGACCGCCGCGATCGTGGTGTCCGTGGTGGCGCTGGTCACGGTGCCGATGATCCTGCTGTTCTTCCGTGAGTACCCCGCCGACTCCGGAATCCCCCCGCACGGCGCGGACGAGGTCGTCACCCCGCCGCCTCCCTCCGGCAACGCCGCGCGGCTCGCCATCGACGGGCTGAGGAACGCCGCCCGCACCCGGGCGTTCTGGCTCCTCGCGGCGGGCTTCGCCATCTGCGGCGCCACGACCAACGGCCTCGTCGCCACCCACTTCATCCCCGCCGCCCACGACCACGGCATGCCCACCGTCGCGGCCGCGGGCCTGCTCGCCCTGATCGGTGTCTTCGACCTCGTCGGCACGATCCTGTCCGGATGGCTCACCGACCGCATCGACCCCCGGGTCCTGCTGGCCGTCTTCTACTCGCTGCGCGGCCTCTCGCTGCTGGTCCTGCCGCAGTTGTTCGACGAGCAGATCACCGGCTTCATGATCCTGTTCGTCATCTTCTACGGGCTCGACTTCATCGCGACGGTGCCGCCGACCATCGCCCTGTGCCGGGTGCACTTCGGGATGTCCGCGCCGATCGTCTTCGGCTGGGTCTTCGCCGCGCACCAGATCGGCGCCAGCATCTCCGCCACCGCGGCCGGTATGGTCCGCGACAGCTTCCACGACTACGCGCCCGCCTGGTACGTCGCCGGTGTCCTCAGCGTCGTCGCGGCGTTCCTGTCCATGAGGGTCAAGCGCGAGGCGGCCGAGGACCGGGCCCCGCGCCCGGGCGACCTGGTCCCGAAGGACACGGGTAGCTGAGCGCGCGCCCGGCCCACTCCCGTGGCGTCCGGACGCCCGCCCCTCCCCGCCCCCCACCGCACACGACCCCCCCGACCCCCACCGCACCCGGCTTCGGCCGACGGCGCCTCCAGCGGACGCACCGCTGGAGGCGCCATTTTCTGTTTCGCGTTCAGAAAAGGCGCGCCGAGCCAATGGCGTTGATTGTTTCGCCTCTTCGGAATGGAAGTCAATCCGCCGTTCTGTTGGAATCTGGAAAGCGCGGTCGCGACGCGGTCGCGCGCGTTCGATCCGGCAATGCCATCGGCCGGACGAGGTCCTATGGAGGAAATGTGCGATCATCCGATACCGCCCGGACCGCGGTACCGCCCGGCGCGGACGCCCGGGCCGACGGGGGCGCGGTCATCAGCTACCACGGCACGGAGCCGGAGAACGCGCTGATCCCCGGCCACACGACCGAATCCGGCGGGGTCAAGGTGATCGCCGCCCTGTTCCGGGGGCTGGTCTCCTACGACCCGGTCGACGCCCACCCCAGGAACGCCGTCGCGGAGTCCATCACGACCGACGACTCCCGGGTGTACACCGTCAGACTGAGGAGCGGCTGGACGTTCCACGACGGCTCGCCGGTCACCGCGAGCAGCTTCGTCGACGCCTGGAACCACACCGCGCACGGCCCGAACGGGATGCAGGCGTCCAGCTTCCTGTCGCACATCGAGGGTTTCGGCGAGGTCAACGCGCCCGACTCGACGGTCACGGAGCTGTCCGGCCTGAGGGTGGTCGACGACCGCACCTTCGTGGTGACCCTGTCGGAGCCGTTCTCGGAGTTCCCCGTCACGCTCGGGTGCGGCGCGTTCTTCCCGCTGCCGAAGGCGTTCTTCGAGGACCGGGCGGCCTACGAGGCGCACCCCGTGGGCAACGGCGCGTTCAGGTTCGTCTCCCGGGAGCCGGAGCGCAACATCCTCCTCAAGCGCTACGAGGGCTACGCCGGGGACGACGCGCCCCGCGTCGGCGGCATCGACTTCCGCGTCTACGCCAGCCTGGACGACGCCTACCACGACGTGGTGGCGGACAGGCTCGACTACCTCGACGTCACCCCGTTCTGGGTGCTGGAGGACGACCGCTACCTGAGGGACCTGCCCGGCCGCAGCCACGACCGGACCTACCTCGGCATCCAGACCGTCTCCTTCCCGCTCTACGACGCGCGCTACGCCGACCGGAGGGTGCGGCAGGCGATCTCCATGTCGATCGACCGGGTCAAGCTGATCGACAGGATCTTCCAGGGCCACCAGGTGCCCGCCGACGGCCTGGTCCCCCCGGCGGTCTCCGGCCGCGCGGAGGACCAGGGCGGTGAGCTGTGCAGCTACTCCCCGGCCCGGGCCAAGGAGCTGTTCGACGCGTCCGGGTTCGAGGGCGGCATCGAGCTGACCTCCAACGTCGACTCGCCGAACGAGCCGTGGATGGAGGAGGTCTGCGCGTCGGTCACCGAAACGCTCGGCGTGGCCTGCCGCTTCGTGCCGATCCCGACGCTGGGGGAGTTCCGGCGCAGGCTCAACGCCCGGGAGGTCACCGCCGTGTTCCGCTCCGGCTGGATCGCGGACTACCCGTCGATCGAGAACTTCCTGAGCCCGATGTACCGGACCGGGGCCTCGGACAACGTCGGCGGGTACAGCAACCCCGTCGTCGACTCCCTGCTCTCGGCCGCGGACACCGCGCCCACCAGGGAGCGGGGCTGGGACCTCTACCAGCAGGCGGAGCGGGTGATCCTCCAGGACATGCCGACCATCCCGGTCTGGTACCAGAGCACGCTGTCGGCCTGGTCGACGCGGTTGCGCGACGTCCAGCCCAACCCGTTCCGCGAGCTCGACGTGTACGGGGTCACGGTGGCCGAGCCGGACGGCGGCACGGCCTGAGCGCCCCGCCCCCGTTCCACCGAGCCGATCCCACAAGGAGGGACGTCCCGTGAACCGCGCACTGCTCGTGTCCGACGCGGCCCATTTCCGGGTCGACTACGAGATCAACCCCTACATGCGCACCGAGGTCCAGCCCGACCGCGCGGCGGCGGTCCGGGAGCACCGGGCGATCGTGGCGGCGCACCTGGCCTCCGGGCGCCGGGTCGAGTACCTGCCGTCCGCGCCCGAGTGCCCGGACATGGTCTTCACCGCCAACGCCGCCGTGGTCCGCGGCGACCGGGCCGTCCTGGGCAGCCCGCCGCCCGAACGCAAGGCCGAGGTGCCCTACTTCCAGGAGTGGCTGACGGGACGGGGTTACCAGGTGGTCGAGGCGCCCCACGCCTTCAGCGGCCAGGGCGACGCCCTGGCGTTCGGCGACCTGCTGCTGGCCGGGTACGGCCAGCGCACCGACCCGCGGATGCACGCGGTGCTGGCCCGGGAACTCGGCTACGAGGTGGTGCCGCTGCGCACCGTGAGCCCGCGCTGGTACGACCTCGACCTGGCCGTCGGGGTCGTCGACGACCACACGCTCGCCTACTGCCCGGAGGCCCTGGACGGGCCCAGCCGCGGGCGCCTGCGCGGGCTGGGGGCCGACCTGGTCGAGGTGTCCGCGGCCGAGGCGGAACGGTTCGCGCTGAACCTGGTCAGCGACGGCGCCGTCGTCACGATGGCCCGGGGCGTCCGGCGGTTCGCCGACGCGCTGCGCGACCGCGGCCTGCGGGTGGTCGAGCTCGACACGGCCGAGCTGTCCAAGGGCGGCGGCGGGGTCCGCTGCACCGCCCTGACCCTGGACAACCCGCCCGCGTCCGCGTAGGCGGCCGCCGGTTCTCCCGGCCGCGCCGGAGCCCGTACGGGCGAAGCCCCCCGCCGACACCAGCGTCGGCGGGGGGCTTCGCGCGTGAGCGGCCCTGGACCGGGCCGGGGCGGGCGGCTACGGCGGCTCCGGCCGCCCCTCCAGCGCGTGGTACCCCCCGTCCAGGAAGACCAGGGCGGGGCCGCGCCGCCGTTCGTCCACGGCGACGACCTCGCCCACCACGAGGGTGTGGTCCCCCACGTCGAAGCTGTCCCACAGGACGCACTCCAGCCAGCTCGCGGAGTCGAGCACCAGCGCGCCGGTGTGCGGCCCCGGCGACGCGGGCAGCGCGCCCACCGCGTCGGCCCGCGCGGCCCGGCCCCTGGAGAGCGGACCGGCGACGCCGCGGGCCCCGCTGTCCAGGATGGAGACCGCCCACTTCTTCGTGGCCAGCAGGTCGGCCAGGAACACCGAGTCCAGCCGCAGGGACAGCGAGACCAGCGGCGGGTCGAGCGAGACGGAGGTCAGCGAGTTGACCGTCACCGCGTCGTGGTGCCTGCCGTCCGGCCGGTCGTCGTAGGTCGTCGCCACGCACACGCCGGTGGCGAAGTTGCGCATGACACCGCGCAGGTCGGGCGCCATCGCGATCACTCCTTCCGATGTCGGCACCGTAGGCCCGGCGCCCCCGGCCCCCGTGCGGAGCGCCGTGCCGGGGGGTGCTCCGGGATGGGCGGGCACGCTCAGACCGCCTGGGAGAAGGAGAAGACGCGGTCGGGGTCGTAGCGGCGCTTGACCCGGGCCAGGCGCTCCGCGTTGGGGCCGTGGTAGGCGGTGCGCCAGTCCTCCAGCTCGGGGTCGGTGAAGTTCACGTAGGACGCGGCCGCGGCGAACTCCCCCATGTCCCGGTGCAGCGCGGTCAGCCACTCCAGGTTGTCCCGCGCCACCTCCGGCGGCTCGTCGGACCGCCACGAGGCGTCCATCGAGACGAGGAACAGCACGTTCCGGTGCGGGAAGGCGGTCTCGTCCACCGGCACGTCGTTGATCGCCCCGCCCCAGGTGAACAGGGCCACCCCGGCGCCGTCGGGGTTGGCGCTGCCGGGCCACTTGTCGACCGCCTCCACCATGGTCCGCAGCCCGTCCTCGGACAGCGGCTCGGGGGTGCACCGGGTCCGCACGGCGAACGCGCCGCCGGAGGTGGTGTGGTGCAGGTAGTCCGCGGCCTCCCAGAAGGTGCGTTGCGTGATGTCCGCCCGGGACGCCGGGGCGGCGGCCAGCGCGGGCGCCAGCAGCTCCCGCAGCTCCTCCGCCGGACCCAGGTGCTGCCCGACCACCGAGACCACGCCGTCCCCGCCCGCCGCGCGGCTCGCCCCGATGCGGGCGGCGAACTCGTTGGGGGCGCGGCGCATGACCTCCTGCATGACGGTCAGCACGTCGACCGCGTACGGCCAGTCCCACGTCACCAGGCAGGTGGACGTGGTCGGGACCGGTCGCGCCTGGAACGTGAACGAGGTGTTCACCCCGAAGTTGCCGCCGCCCCCGCCCCGGCACGCCCAGAACAGGTCGGCGTTCTCGGTCTCGTTGCACGTCACCGTGCTGCCGTCGGCCAGGACGACGTCGGTGGACACGAGCGCGTCGCACGTGAGCCCCATCGCGCGGGACACCACCGAGACGCCGCCGCCGAGGACCAGGCCGCCGATGCCCACGTCGTCGGAGTTGCCCAGGGGGAGGGTCATGCCGTACTCGCGCAGCGCGCCGTAGATCCTCCGCATCCGGGCGCCCCCGCCGACGGTGACCAGCGCGGTCGACGGATCGACGTGCACACCGCCGACGTCGAGCAGGTCGAGGACCAGGCCCCGGTCGACGGAGGAGTTGCCCGCGTAGCTGTGCCCTCCGCCCCTGGCCACGATGGGCACCCCGTTCTCCCGGGACCAGTCGATCGCCGTGGCGACGTCGGCCGGTCCGGACGCGGACAGCACCGCGGCCGGGCGCACGCCGCGGAAGCGCTCGTTGAACGGCGTGCCGCGCTCGGCGAACCCGCTGTCACCGGGAAGGCGCAGCCGTCCGTCGACGAGGCCGCGCAGCCGCTCCCACCCGCTCATGCCCGCACCCCGGTCGGCCCCGGGACCGAGGGCCGCGTCAGGACCTCCTCCAGGTAGGAGACCCCGCTGGCGGCGTGCTCGCCGTAGCGCTGCCACTCCTCGCGCAGCACCAGCGGCCCGTCGGACCGCGGCTGCGGCACGTTCACGGTGCACCCCGAGATGACCTCGCCGGTGTCGAGCACCATGGTGTAGGCCAGCCGCAGGGTGCCGTCCTCCGAACACGTCCCGTTGACCGTGCCGCGCCGCACCCTCCCGCCGGTGAAGTCCGCCCACACCAGGTCGCCGTTCTGGCGGTAACGGGCGAGGACGCCGTCGTTCGCGCCCACCTTCCGGAACTGCCTGCCCTCGTAACTGATCATTCGTCCACATCCAGCAGTCCGGCCGGCATCTCCAGCATGGAGTCCGGCGACTTCGGGGCGACCTCCTCGGCGTCCACGGCGACCATCCCGCTCGCCGTGTCCAACCGCTCGTCGCAGGTACGCGGATCGTCCGCCCGGCACACCACGAAGGAGTGCCGGGCGATGTAGCCGCCGGGAGGCAGCCGCAGCGTGGTGCCGGGCTCGACCATCGGGGAGGCCGTCACCAGTCCCGGCGCCTCCCGCGGCACCCGCACCGAGCGGACCAGGCAGTCGTGCGCGGGGTAGCCGAACCGGATGCCGACCGCGCCGCTCCCGGAACGCGCGGTGTCGGGCCGCTGGCCCAGGGCGACGTCCACCATGACCTCGCCGGGGTCGACGCCGGTGGCGATCCTGCCGAGGAACGGGATCAGGTCACCGCCGACCCGGCCGTTGACCTCGATCACCAGCGGGCCGCGCCCGGTCAGGCGCACCTCGGCGTGGGTGATGCCGTCCTCGACGCCCAGTACCCGGTGCGCCCGCGCCAGGGTGTCCATCAGCTCCCGGTCCTCCAGCAGGGGGTCCGAGGCGTCCACCACGTGCCCGGTCTCCTCGAAGTACGGAGGACTGCCGGTGCGCTTGCGTGCCACGAACATCGGCAGGTACTCGCCCTTGTGCAGGGCGCCGTCGACGCTGATCTCCGGGCCGACGGCGTACTCCTCGACGATGGCGCCGCCGCGGAAGGGCTCGTCACCGACCAGGCTGGCGTTGGAGGCGACCTTGAAGGCCGCCTCCAGCTCCAGGTCGTCCCCGGCCAGCACGACGCCCATGCTGGCGCCGAGCGCCCGGGGCTTGACGACGACGGGGTAGCCGATCCGCTCGGCCGCACTGCGTGCCTGCTCCAGGTCGGCCGCCATCGCGAAGCCGGGCTGCAGCAGCCCGGCCTCGGTCAGCCGGGTCCGGGCGCTGTACTTGTCCCGGCAGCCCCGCACGCCGGGGATGCTCAGCCCGGGCACGCCGAACTCCGCGGCCAGTTCCGCGGCGGGCATCACCAGCGGCTCGTCCCAGCACAGCACACCGGCGACGGTGTACCGGGAGGCGATCTCGCGGGCGGTCCGTGCCAACAGCTCGTGGTCGAACACGTTGACCACGGTCACCTCGTCGAAGTACTCGTGCTGCCAGGTCGGTTGCAGGTTGTTGACCAGCACCAGCCCGTGGCCCGCGGCGCGGGCCCGCGCCGCGGCGGAGCGGACCAGGTACTCGCGGTACAGCTTGAGTCCGCTGCCGATCACCAGCAGCACGCTCTGGGGACTGCTCATTGCGGTTTCCTTCCAGTCGATGACGTGAGGGGCGACCGGTCCGGACGCAGCGCGTCCACGATCCGGTCCGCGACGAGGGGCGCGGTGCGGAACCCGTCACCGCCGCTGGCCGCGCGCGCCCAGACGGCGGGGCCCACCCGCACCAGGTGCGCGCGGCCGCTGCGGGCGTCCACCGCGTAGTGGCACCGCCTCACGGCGGCGACGGTGTAGCGGTCCATGTCGGCCAGCGCGCCCGACGCCATGACCTGTTCTCTCCAGTGGGACTCGTCCTCGTCGTCCTGGTCGTCCACACCGGACACCTCGCGGCACGCGGCCTCGCCGCTGACCTTCAGCAGCGCGCCGCCGCCGGAGGGCAGCAGCCACGCGTCGCCGCCGTCGCCGACGCGGCCCGCGCTGGGCGCGGAGTCCCACCACCGGGCCAGCTCGTCGGGGGGCCGCAGGTAGACCATGGTCTGCCGGTAGGTCACGGTCGGCAGGTCCACGAGCCTCCCCGACCACGGGCCGCCCGCGACCAGGACCAGGTCCCCCGCCTCGACGGTGCCGTCGGCCAGCGCCACCCGCCCCGTCCGCGTGTCCACCGAGGACACGTCGCACCACGGGCGCAGCCGTGCCGTGGGGTGGCACGCCAGCCAGCGCGCCGCCGCCCAGAGCACGCGGTCGGCCAGCAGCACGCCCGCGTCGGGCTCGAACACGCCGCGGGTGCCCGCCGGGAACCGTATGTGCGCGAACTCCTCCGGTTCGACGAGCCGGACCGGCAGCCCGGCGTCGGCCGCGGGGGCGGCGGCCGCCTCGGCCCCGTCACGGGGCCACGCGGTCACCACGCCGACCCGGCGGTAGAACCCCGCACCCGGCCGGGACCCGCACAGCAGGGTCTCCAGCTCCGACCACCGGTGGTGGGCCAGCGCCGCGCGCCGGGTGCCCTCCGGGTCGGCCGGGTCGAGCGCCCGGATGGCCCGGTGCTGGTCGAAGGAGGTCGACGCCGAGTGCGGGATCGCGCCCCTCTCCAGCACGGTCACCCGGTGTCCGGCCAGCGCGCACCGGACGGCGGTGACCAGCCCGGTGACGCCCGCGCCGACGATGACCACCCGCTGGTGGGGCGTCCGCCGCGTCGGCCCCGGCCGAGTGTCGTGGGTCACCTCATCCCGCCCCTCCGGTCAGCCGGGGCAGGGCCACCGGGGTGAAGGACGTCGCGCCCGCGCCGGTCCGGATGCGCGTGTCCGGCAGCGCGCTCTCGGCCAGGTCGATCAGGATCGGCGCGGCGCACCGCAGCACCACGTCCACCTCGTGGCAGAAGTCGCCCTCCTCTCCCGGGCGCGCCGTCCACCGCGCGAGCCTGCCCAGCTGTTCGGTGAGGACCTCC
This sequence comes from Nocardiopsis synnemataformans DSM 44143, assembly GCA_000340945.1. GTDB lineage: Bacteria > Actinomycetota > Actinomycetes > Streptosporangiales > Streptosporangiaceae > Nocardiopsis > Nocardiopsis synnemataformans. The sequence goes on from ANAW01000173.1 coordinate 10,634, forward strand.
GCCGCCCGGGTGAGGCTGAAGTGGTCCAGCTCGTAGCAGGCGGCGAACCGCTCGACGATCCGGGCGGCGCAGGACCGCGACCGCTCGGACACCGGCAGCGGCCCGCGGCCGGTGAACCGGTCCACCTCGTCGGCGATCCGGTTCCACGGCCCGACCAGGCGCGAGGCGGTCACCCTCTCCAGCGCGGCCCGGCTGAAGTCGGTGCGCTGGTTCTCCGGGCTGGTGGCGGCCAGGTGGAACCTGACCAGGTCGCGCGGGACCTCGGCGACCAGGTCGCGGCCCCACACCACGTGTCCCCGGCTGGTGGAGAACTTGGCGTTGTCCAGCTCGTAGAACTCGTTGGTGACGAACTCCTCCGGCAGCAGGTAGCGCCCGTCGGCCGCCATCAGCATCGCCAGCGCCGCGACGGCGAAGGGGTAGGTGTTGTCGAAGCCGAGGAAGTAGACCACCTTCGTGGGCGCCCCGGCCAGCCACAGCTCGTCGTCGTCGGCCAGCGCCCGCCCGCGGTTGCGGGCCGCCAGCGCGCCGCAGTAGATACTCCACGCCGCGGGTTCGGCGTTGGGGTTGATCGTCTGCCCGGCCACCTCCGGGAACGGCGCCGGAATGCCCCACGAGATGGGGTAGGTGACCGGGTAGTCCGGCAGCGGCCGGGACAGCATCTCCCCGATCGCCTGGGCCATGTGCGGGCGCATCGCCCCGCCGTGCTCGGCGAGGTGCGCACGGATCCGCTCGCGGTAGCGCTCCATGGGCAGGACGAGCACCCGGGCCTCGCGCAGCTCCACCGGGTCGTCGGGGTCCAGGGCCGACCTCGGGTCGATCAGGTCCCCCGCGGCGATCGGGTGGCCGCAGCTCTCGCAGAGCCCGGCGCAGCCCTCGGCCAGGCAGAGCGGGCAGCCTCCCCGCGCGTAACCGTCCACGAGGTAGCGCCCGGTCGCCGGAGAGTACGGGAAGGACACCGTGCGCAGCTCGAACCTGCCGTCGGCGTGCAGCCGCTCCATGAACCCGAGCACCGTCTTGACGAAGCGGTCCTCGTCGCCGGTGAACCCGTCGACGCCGACCCCGACGGCCGCCAGGGCCGACTCGATCTGCTCCGCCGACCGGGCCACGAGCGCCTTCGGTTCCATCCCCAGCCGGTGCGCGGTGGTGTCGACGTAGGTCGAGGTGTCCTGGAACCCCGTGGCCACCAGCACGTCGCGGCCGGTGGCCCGCAGGTAGCGGGCATGGACGTCGGAGGCGAGGAACGGGCCCGCGACGTGCCCCAGGTGCAGGTCGCCGTTGGCGGTCGGGGCGGGCGAGATGATCAGTGTCGTCGTGCTCACTCCGGACGCTCCCCGTGCCTGGCGAGGAAGCCCTCGGACATGTCGGCGTCCCACCAGACGCCGTAGTACTCGAAGTCCTCCGTGCCGTCGTTGACCACCTTGTGCGTGCAGCCCGGCGGCAGGTGCACGACGTCACCGGCGACGAAGCCGTACCGCTCGCCGTCCACGTCCAGCTCGGCGCGGCCCGTCAGGGCGATGAAGATCTCGTACTCGTGGTGGGAGTGCGGGGTGGACTCGTCGCCCGCACGCAGCACGCACCACGCGCCCTCGAACGGTGCGTTGAGCGCGGGCCAGGGCAGCAGGCGCTGGCCGTCCAGGCCGTACGCCCGGGTGAGGTTGTCCCGGTCCAGGTTGCGGATCTCGACCATGCCGTTCACACCTCCGCGCTGACTTCGGCGGCCTCGCGGCGCTCCAGCAGGTCCGCGGTGATGTCCTCGGACCGGTGGGCCAGCACGCTGATCAGCGAGTCGGCGATGCCGTGGGTCCGCTCGTTGACGCCCTGGAGGTAGATCGCGCCCCAGGCCGAGTCGCCGAGGTCGACGCGGTAGCGCCGGCTGACGCTGATGTCGGCGAGCCCCACCCGGTCCGCCAGGTCGCGCACCATCGCGGGCATCCTGGAGTCGAACCCGGTGCCGAGGAAGACCATGTCGCACCGCAGCGGCTCGACCTTGCCGCTCTTGCGGTCGTGCAGGTCGAGCACGACCTCGTCCCCGTCCGTCCGGGCGCCGACGACGTCGGTCAGGGGCAGCACCGTGGACCGCCGCGGACCCAGCATCCTCTGCTGGTACAGCATCGCGTGGAGCTCGTCCAGGAAGGGCGGCGCCAGGCCCGCGTAGTTGGTCTGGTGCATCTCCTCCAGCACCTGCGTCCGCGCCTCCGGCAGCATGTTGTAGAACTCGTCGACGAACGACGAGAAGAACAGCTCGTTGCCGAACTTGCTCGTCTGGTAGTTCTGCCAGCCGATGGAGCGCATGACGATCGTCGGCTCGGAGCCGGGCGCGTCCTGGTGCAGCGCCATGAACATCTCGGCGGCGCTCTGCGCGCCGCCGACGACCACCGGGCGCAGCGGCCGCTCGGACTCCGCCAGTCCGGCGATCCGGCTGGAGTACTGGGTGCTGTGCACGACCCGCTCCCCGGGCAGGTCGCGGAAGGCCTCGGGGACGTTCGCGTCCCGGCCGGTGCCGACCACGAGGTCGCGGCAGCTGATGGTGTCGCCGTCGGACAGGGTGACGGTCCACCCCTCGATCGAACCGTCCGCGGTGTGGCGCGGGTCGATCCGCTCGGTGCGGGCGTTGTAGCGGACGCGGACGCGCTCCAGGCTGTCGGCGACCCACTGCTGGTAGGCCGACACCTGCCAGCGGTAGGGGTTGAAGGTGGACAGGTTCACGAACTCGTCCAGCTGCCCCTGCTCGTGCAGGTAGTTCAGGAACGAGAAACGGCTCTTGGGGTCGCGCATGGTGACCAGGTCCTTGAGGAAGGACACCTGGCTGCGCGCCCAGGGCAGCAGCAGGTTGCGCTGCCACTTGACGTCCGGATACTGCTCCAGGACCAGGGTGTCGGCGGCCAGCTGGTGCGCGTTGGACTCCTCGATCGCCACCGCGAGCGCCAGGTTCGACGGTCCGGCGCCGATCATCAGAACCTCGACGTGCTGTTCAGTCACATTCCCACCTGATTCTCGGATTGGTTGGCCCGTCGGACGACGGGTTCTCTGGGAGGTTCGGGGAGGAGCGGCGAGCGGAGGCGGTCAGCCCCCGGCGCCGCGGTCCTCCGCCCCGGTGATGCCGAGTGACAGCGCGAACGACGGCTTGCCGCCCAGCAGGTAGGCGCCCGCGGACTGGAGGATGCGGTCCTGGGCCACGACGTGCTGGCACATCGTGTTCACGTCCCGCAGCCACCGGTCCATCGGGGAGCGCCGGTAGATCGACCCCGTCTGGAGCAGGTCGTACAGGCGCGACACGATCGAACGCGCGGTGCGGAAGGCGTGCCTGCGCGACAGCGGGAGCGCGGCCCGCTCGTCCGGGGTGAGGTCGGCCAGGGCGCCGCCCCCGGCCAGCACCTCGTGCTGGCGGCGCATGGCGGCGTACACGGCGTGCCTGGTGGCGGCGAAGTCCGCCTCGCAGTCGGCGATGGTGACCTGGGCGCGGTAGTCGTCGGCCATCGCGCCGCTCACCGGGCTCACCCGGGTGGAGGCGATGCCGCGCGCGTGGTCCAGCGCGGCGCGGGCGACGCCGAGCGCCACGCCGGGCATGTTGCGCATGTGGACCTCGGGCTGGGCGAGCGGGCCCTCGCCGTTGCGCACGGTCGCGAAGGTGACGGTGCGGTCCTCGGGCACGAACACGTCGGTGATCGTGTAGTCGCAGCTTCCGCTGCCCGCCAGACCGGTGCTGTGCCAGGTGTCGATCACCTCGACGTCGGCGCGCGGCACGAAGAACAGCTTCGAGTCGTGGGGGTCGCCGTGCGGGCCGGGCTCGGGCTGCCCGTCCCGGTAGAGGAACGCCCCGGAGACCACCCAGTCGGCGTGCGTGATGCCGCTGCCGAACTGCCAGCGGCCCGTGAGCCGGTACCCGCCGGGGACGATCTCGGCGCGCCCGGTCGGGAACAGCAGGCCCGCGGTGGCCATGTCCAGGCTGGCGAACATCCTCTTGGCGACCGGCTCCTCCAGGAACTGGGCGTACAGCCCCGAGTCCGAGCCGATCATGGCGCACCAGCCCGCTCCGGTGTCCCCGTACGACAGGGCCTCGACCACCTCGGTCTGCTCCATCGAGTTCAGCTCCGGGCCGCCCCAGCGGCGGCTGAACCCCATGCGGAACACGCCGGTGCCGCGCAGCGTCTCCACCACGTCGGCGGGCAGCCGCCGCTCGTCCTCGATCTCCTGCGACCGCTCGCGCAGCAGGGGCGCGACGGCCCTGGCGCGGGCCAGGATCTGCGCCGCGGACGAGGCCGGCGCCTCGGGGCGGCCGTCCGCTCCGGTCGGGCTGGACTGAACACGCGTAGTCGTCATGCGCTCGATTCCCCTCGGCTGAGCTGGTGCGTCCGATTCAATCCTTCGGCGCGGTTGACCGAAAGGAATGGCCGGAACGGACAATCAACCGGGAAAAACACGAGTGGCCGCACCGGTCGGAACCGGTGCGGCCACTCACGGAGGGCGACGGGTGGTGTTGTGTCGGGCCGGCCCCGGCCCCGGAGTTCTGTTTCCGTGCCCGAACGGGAACAGAACGGGACCGGGGCCGGAAAAAAATTCCTAGCGGGCGAAGAAACCGTTCAGGGTGCCGAAGTCGATGGCGTCCTCCAGTTCTCCGTACGTGCCCTTGGTCAGCGCCTCGACGGCCGCGCGCTTGGCGAGGGTGTAGGCCGACTGGGCGACGGAGGTGCCCAGGCTCACCCGGCGCACCCCGGCGGCCTCGAACTCGGCGACGGTCGGCGCGCCCGGCCCCGCCATCGCGTTGACCGGCAGGGGGGACGCCTTGACCAGCGAGGCGAGCGCCTCCAGGTCGACCAGGCCGGGCACGAACAGGCAGTCCGCCCCCGCCTCCGCGTACACGGCGGCCCGGGAGACCACCTCGTCCAGTCGGCCCTCGGGCTCACCGATGCCGAACAGGAAGACGTCGGTGCGCACGTTGACCACCAGGTCGGGCAGCCCGGCGCGCTCGGCCGCGGCGCGTCCCGCGCGCAGCCGCTCGGCCTGCTCGCCCGGGGCGAACAGCGGACCGCCCGGGGCGCGCGAGTCCTCGATGTTGACCCCCACCCCGCCGGCCGCGACGACGGCCTCGACGGTCGCGGCCACGTCCTCCGGCGCCGGGCCGTAACCGCCCTCGACGTCGGCGGTCACCGGGAGGTCCACCGCACCGGCGATCCGCCGGACCTGCTCGACCATCTCCGCCCTGGTCAGCACCTGCCCGTCGGGTCGGCCGAGCGACCAGGCCACCCCGCCGCTCGTCGTGGCGACCGCCTTCGCCCCGGCCGCCGCGACCGCCGCCGCGCTGCCCGAGTCCCACGCGTTGGGCAGGACGAGGATTCCTTCGCCGTGCAGTCGCCTCAGCGTTTTCGCCCTGTCCTGCTGCGCGTTTTCCACCACGTCTTTTCTCCCTCGGTTTTGCTGCGTCGGCGCATGTCCGGACCCATGCGTGGAAACCAGTACCGTAGCAGTGCCCCTGTTTGTCCGTCCGGTATTTGGCCGGACCCGGACGCGGTTCCGAAAGAGTTCGTCCGCGCCGCCGGGACCGGGCCGTGGACGCCGGTCGTATTCGCGCCGACTCCTCGGTTACGAGCGGTATTGCGAACTCCGGCGGGGGCGGCATTGTGCCTGTTCGGGTGAGTTCTCCGAAAAAGGAGAACGGGTGGGGCGGGCCCCCGCGGGGCCGCCGCACGCGCACAGTGAGGTCGCGGTCGCGCGGCGCCCGCCCTCCCGCGCGCCGTCCGCCTCCGGGGTCCCCGCTGCCTCCGAGCTGTCCCCGACCGCGGGATTTCATGAGAAAAAGCCGCCGACGCACACGATAGGCGCGTCCCGGCGGGGTAGTTGCACAGGCGCCCCTGCCCTCCGGCGCCGAGGAGAAGGCCTCCCCGCGACGCCGCCTCCTCCGGTGCCCGCGACCCGGCGCGGAGCCGCGGACGCCACCCCGAACAGGGCGACGCCAGCCCCTTGACATGCCGGTGCTTGTGCAAGATGGTTGCTTACCTTGATGGTTAATGTTTGGTTCCGTGGAAAAATGTGGGGAATGGTCCTCATGTGCACGGCGCACATGCGTGAACGGAGTAAGAACATGGGCGCACCCCGTCCTGAGGTGGAGATACGGGTACCGATTCGCGGCTCCGCGTTCCTTGACGCCCGCGATCCGGCGGCGGCTCGCGGGCGCCGTCGCCGATGGTGCGACCAGGCCTTCCACGGAGGGGCCGCCGCGTCGAGAGAGGACCAGCCGACGTGACCGTGCTAGCACAGGACTCCTTGCGGCTGGACGCCAACGCCATCGACTACACCCTGCTCGCGGTGTACTTCGTGTTCGTGCTGGGCATCGGCTTCATCGCCCGGCGTTCGGTCTCCAACAGCCTCGACTTCTTCCTGTCGGGGCGCTCCCTGCCCGCGTGGGTGACGGGTCTGGCCTTCATCGCGGCCAACCTCGGCGCCATCGAGATCATCGGCATGTCGGCCAACGGGGCCAACTACGGCATGCCGACCATGCACTACTTCTGGATCGGCGCCGTCCCGGCGATGCTGTTCCTGGGCCTCGTGATGATGCCGTTCTACTACGGCTCCAAGGTCCGCAGCGTCCCCGAGTTCATGCTCCGCCGCTTCGGCACCGCCGCCCACCTGCTCAACGGGATCAGCTTCGCGGTCGCCCAGATCCTGATCGCCGGCGTCAACCTCTTCCTGCTGGCGACCATCGTCGACGCGCTGCTGGGCTGGCCCCTGTGGCTGTCGCTCCTGGTCGCCGCCGCGATCGTCCTCAGCTACACCGCGCTGGGCGGGCTCTCCGCGGCGATCTACAACGAGGTGCTCCAGTTCTTCGTCATCGTCGCGGCGCTGGTACCGCTGACCCTGGCGGGGCTGAACCGGGTCGGCGGCTGGTCGGGCCTGGTGGAGGAGGTCACCGCCTCACCGCAGGGCGCCGAACAGCTCTCCGCCTGGCCGGGCAACGCGCTGACCGGTTTCGGCGACAGCTTCCTGAGCATCCTCGGCATCGTCTTCGGCCTCGGCTTCGTCCTCGCGTTCGGCTACTGGACGACGAACTTCGTCGAGGTGCAGCGCGCCATGGCCTCCAAGAGCATGTCGGCCGCGATGCGCACGCCCATCATCGGCGCCTTCCCCAAGATCTTCATCCCGTTCATCGTCATCATCCCCGGCATGATCGCGGGCGTGAGCGTCTCGGAGATGGTCCAGCTCAAGGCCGGTGAGAACCCCGGCGTCGACTACAACGACGCGATCCTGCTGCTGATGCGCGACGTGCTCCCCAACGGACTTCTGGGCGTGGCCCTGGCCGGTCTGCTCGCGTCGTTCATGGCCGGTATGGCCGCCAACCTCAGCTCGTTCAACACCGTGTTCACCTACGACATCTGGCAGTCCTACGTCGTCAAGAACCGGCCCGACTCCTACTACCTGAACATGGGCCGGTGGGTCACGGTCGGCGCCACCATCGGCGCCGTGGGCACGGCGTTCATCGCCTCGGGCTACTCCAACCTGATGGACTACCTGCAACAGCTGTTCTCGTTCTTCAACGCGCCGCTGTTCGCCACGTTCATCCTCGGCATGTACTGGAAGCGGATGACGCCCCACGCCGGCTGGAGCGGCCTGGCGGCGGGAACCCTGGCCGCCGTGGGCGTGTTCCTGCTCGCCGAGACCGGCGTGCTGGCCCTGTCGGCGCAGGGCGCGAGCTTCGTCGGCGCGGGAGCGGCCTTCGTGGTCGACATCCTCGTCAGCGTCGTCGTCACCATGTTCACCCGGTCCAAGCCCGACTCCGAGCTGGTGGGCCTGGTGCACTCGCTGACCCCGCGCGAGTCGCGCAGGCCCTCCACCACCGGTGAGGACTCCGGCTGGTACCGCCGACCGGGGCTGCTGGCCGGGATCGCCCTGGCGCTCGTCATCGTCCTGAACATCATCTTCGCCTGAGCGACCCCGAGAGGTGCACCCGTGCTGAGACAAGCTGGCAAGGAGGTCATCCGATGAGTGCTGACAGCCCCGGAAAGAGGAAGGGCCGCACCGCCTCCCGGGTCTTCGACATCCGGACCGTCATCGCGCTGCTGTTCGCCATCTACGGCGTCGTGCTGACGGTGATGGGGTTCTTCACCACGCCGGAGCAGATCGAGCAGGGCGGCACGAACCTGAACCTGTGGTCGGGCCTGGGCATGCTCGCCTTCGCCGTGTTCATGGGCGTGTGGTCGCTGCTCAAGCCGCTGAAGGCCCCCGAGGAGCCCGGCCCCGACACCGGGGCCTGACCCCGGTCACCGGTCGCCCGGCCTCCACGCCGGACCGACACACGGGCCCCGGGCCGCGCTGGCGGCCCGGGGCCTCAGGCGTCCGGGAGCCCCCGCAGCAGGTCCCGCACCAGGTCGGGGCGCTCGCGCAGCGCGAGGTGCCCCGCCCCCTGGACGGTGTGGACGGCGGCGTCCAGGAAGAGCAGGGCCGGGCTGTACAGCAGGTCCGGGGAGAAGAAGGGATCGTGCGACCCGGTGGCGACGCTGACCGGGGTCCCCCTCCAGCGGTGGAGGACCTCCGCGCGCAGGGGCCGGGGCGGCAGCGCGTTGAGCGCGCGGCAGGACCGGCCGACCAGGGTCGTCCACTCCAGCATGGTGGTGTCCCGCGGCTCCGCCGCGCCGGGGCCGCACACGGCGCGCAGCAGCGCGGAGCTGGTCCGGGCGTCGGGGTGGAACCTCCAGCGCACCAGGGCGGCGGCCAGGGCGGTGCCGCCGGTCGCCGGTGTCAGGCCGCCGGGGTTGACCAGGCAGAGCCCGGCCACCAGGGGGCCGGGGGTCGCCGAGAGCGCGATGGCCGCGCCGATGCCGTGGCCCAGGACCAGGACGGGCCGGTCGGTGACCTGCGGCAGGACCTCGTCCAGCCAGCCGCCGTAGTAGGCCAGGCGCTCGACCAGGGGGCGGTCGCCGTCGCTGAGGCCGGGCTGTCCGGGCGGGTCGGCGATCAGGACGGGGCGGTCCTCGGACAGGACGCCGACGGCGTCCAGGAGCGTGGCCGTGCTCAGGACGGATCCGGGCAGGACGAGGACCGGGGTGCCGGGGCCTCCGGAGGCGGTGAAGACGCGGGTGACGCCCAGGGAGCAGGGGACGGTCGCGAGCGGGGTGAGCAGGGGCTGGGCGTCGAGCCTGTCCCAGCACCAGTCGTGGACGGCCTGTCTGGTGGTCCTGGAACGGTAGACGCGCTGTGCGGGGGAGGGGGCGGGGTGGTTCACGTTGCCTGGTTCCGTGGAGACGCCGGGGCCGGTGGACCCGACTGCCGACACACCTAACGTCTCATCGTACGCCCCCGGGGGGTGTTCGACCAGGGGAGTGCGCGGGGTCCGTGCGCTTCCGCCGGAGCGGTCCCCGGACCCGGTTCCGCGCCGGGGCCGCGCGGCTGCGACGCCTGCGCTGACCACCTGCCTCGCACGCCCCGGGTTGCCTGTGCGGCTCACGCGACCCACGCGTATCTGGCTCCCCGCGCTGCCCACCCGCCCCGCCAATCCTCGGCCCACCCGTGTGGCTCACGTACCCCGTGCGCATCTGGTGCCCTGTGAGGCGCACCTGCCTCGCGTGGTCGGGACGGCACACGCGCACCTGACGCCTCATACTGACCATCCGCGCCGCGAGCCCCTGCGGATCAGATCCGTCTGGCCGCCGTGACCGCCGACGCCACGAGCACCACCACCGCGAACCACAGCGCCCCGGGCGCGCCCACCGCGCCCGCGACCCCCGCCCCCACGGCGGGGATCCCGACCTGCCCGAGCCGGTTGCCCCAGATCCGCAGCGCCAGGGCGGCCCCCCGCGAGCCCTCCGGCGCGGCCGTGGCCACCGCCGACATCGTCAGCGGCTGGCCCAGGCCCAGCAGGAACCCCCCGACGGCCAGCACCGACCCCAGCACGAACAGGTTGCTGACCGGCAGCGCCACCGCCGCCATCGACAGGCCCGCGGCTCCGGCGCTGACCGCGATCAGCGTCTCGCGCGACCAGCGCAGCACCAGCCGGGACAGCACCAGGCGGGACAGCAGCGAGAACCCCGCGCGCAGGCTCAGCAGGACGCCGACCATCATCGGCGAGATGCCCCGGTTCTCGGCGACCAGCGGCAGGTAGGCGGTGAGGATGTCCACGGCCGAGAGCAGCGCGAGGCTGGCGAACAGCCCCGAGGGCAGGCCCGGCCTGCGCAGCAGTTCGCGCGCGGGGGCCCTCTCCGACCCCTTCCCGAGCGAGGGCGCGGGCATGCGCACCCGGGCGAAGGCCAGGATCGGCACCAGCCCCAGCCCGCCGGTCACCGCGGCGACGAGCAGGGCGGACGAGGTCGCCGACAGCAGCGCGTCCCCCGACGCGTCGGCCAGCATCGCACCCGACAGCAGGGGCCCCACGAGCTGGCCGAGGGAGGCCGCCGCGGTGAACCAGCCGAAGTCGCGGTCCAGGTTCCCCGGTGCGGCCAGGCGCGCGATGAGCCCCTGGCCAGCGACCATGCACAGCAGGTGGCCCATGCCCAGCACCGTGCTGGCCGCGGCGATCGCGAACAGGCCCGTGCCGTGCGCGAGCAGCAGGGAGCCCGCGCCGAGCACCGCCGCGCCCAGGCCGACGATCCACGCCGTGCGCCGGGACCGGTCGGTCGCCCGCCCCAGCGGAACCGCCACCAGCAGCGGCAGCAGCGCGTAGGCGGCGGTGACCAGGCCGACCGCCACGGCGTCCCCGCCCAGGGCGATCGTCCGGTACGAGACCAGGGGGCGAGCGAGGTTGAGCGCGGTGTGGGTGCACATGACGCTCAGTAACAGCGGCCAGAGCCACGACGCCCCCCTGACGCGGCCTCTTCCCAACGTTCTCTCCCCCTCGTCCGTGCGCTCCCCGTCCGACGCCACGACGCCCCGGGAGGCTGGGGGTCCCCCGGGGTCATCCGATGACGTGACCATCTGGTTCTACACGGTGTCCACCCGGCGCTCCTCGGCCGGGGTCGCGGACCGGCGACGGTCCCGCACCCGCTTGACCGCGAAGACCGCCACCACCGCCACGAGGATGGTGTAGATGCCGACCGCGATGCCGCTGTCGAACAGGATCGACACGTCGCCCTGGCTCGCGGCCATCGCCCGGCGCAGCTCGCTCTCGGCCAGCGGCCCCAGGATGACGCCGATGAGGACCGGCGCCACGGGGACGTCGTACCTGCGCATCAGCAGCCCGAGGGCGCCGACCGCGAACAGCAGCACGACGTCGAACACCGAGCCCTTGACCGAGTACACGCCCACCGAGGCGAAGACCATCAGCCCCGCGAACAGGTGGCGCTGGGGCAGGCGCAGGAGCCGCGCCCACAGCGGCGCGAAGGGCAGGTTGATCACCAGCAGCAGGAAGGTGCCGATGAACATGCTGGCCAGCAGCGCCCAGACCAGGTCGCCCTCCTGCTCGAAGAGCAGGGGCCCCGGTTGCATCCCGTACTGCTGGAACGCCGCCAGCATCACGGCGGCCGTCGCGGACGTGGGCAGGCCGAGCCCGAGCAGGGGGACCATCGCGGTCGCCGTGGTCGCGTTGTTGGCCGCCTCGGGACCGGCCACGCCCTCGATCGCGCCCCGGCCGAACTCGCTGTTCCCGCGCCGCTTGGCCAGCGCCTTCTCGGCTCCGTAGGACAGGAAGGTGGGGATCTCGGCGCCGCCCGCGGGGATCACGCCGAAGGGCAGGCCCAGCGCCGTGCCCCGCAGCCAGGGCTTCCAGGAGCGGCGCAGGTCCGCGCGCCCCAGCCACGGCGTGCCCGACGCGACCGGTTGCCCGGAGGAGGCCCGCTTCGGCCGGAACCCGGTGTGCAGGACCTCGCCCACGGCCAGCAGCCCGACCGTGATCACGACGATGCTGACCCCGTCCAGCAGCTGCGGGACGCCCAGGGTCAGTCGGATGGCGCCGCTCTGGTCGTCGATGCCGACCACGCTGACCGCCAGGCCGATGCCCAGCGCGGCGATGCCCCGCAGGGGGGAGGAGGTCACGACGGCGGCGGTGCACACGAAGGCCAGGACGGCGAGCGCGAAGTACTCGGCCGGTCCGAACCCGAGCGCCAGGACCACCATGCGCTGGGCGAAGAAGGCCACCGCGGTCGTGGCCACGATGCCGCCCACGAAGGAGCCGATCACCGCCGCGGCCAGCGCCTGGGAGGCCCTGCCGTCCCGCGCCATGGCGTGGCCCTCGAATGCGGTGGCGATCGAGGAGCTCTGCCCGGGGGTGTTGAGCAGGATGGACGTGGTCGCGCCGCCGAACTGCCCGCCGTAGTAGATGCCCGCGAACATGATGAACGCCGCGGTCGGCTCCAGCAGGAAGGTCAGGGGGAGCAGGAGCGCGACCGCCATGGACGAGCCCAGGCCCGGCAGGACGCCCACGGCCGTGCCCAGGACCACGCCGAGCAGGCACCACAGCAGGTTCACGGGGGTCAGCGCCTCGGCGAACCCCGACATCAGGAGGGAGAAGGTGTCCACGGTGTTCACAGGACCTTTCCGAGCAGGCCGCTGGGCAGCGACACGTCCAGCAGGCCGGAGAAGCAGATCTGCACGATCGCGGCCAGGGCCACGGCCACGCACAGGTCCAGCAGCGGTGAGCGCCGGTCCAGGGCGAAGCTGACGCCCCAGAACAGCAGGGTGCCCGAGAGCAGCCAGCCGAGCGGCTGGAGCAGGAGGACGTGGGCGGTCAGGGTCGCGGCCATGATGCCCAGGGTGCGCCAGTCGCCGTGCGCGCTCTCCGCGTCGCCGGTGGTCGCGCCGTGGGTGGTCGTGCTGCCGGCGTCGGTGCCGGGGTCGGTGACGGGGTCGGCGTCGGTGGCCGCGCCGGTCGCGGTCGGTGCGGCCGGGGTTCCGGTGGTCCCGACGGACGGGGAGCGCCGCACGGTCAGGAACGCGCGCACCCCCGCCACGCACGCCGTGACGCCCAGGAGGGCGCCCACGGTCAGCGGGAAGAACTGCGGGCCCAGGAAGCCGCTGCTCTCCGGCGCGCGGACCGCCAGGCCTCCCACGAGCAGGAAGAGGGCCGTCACCAGGGTCATCGCGGGCACGGCCAGGGCCGTGCCGAGGGTGACGGGCGCGGGGTCGGCCGTGGACCCGTGCTCCGAACCGGTGCCGGTCCCGCTCCCGGCGTCGGTTCCGTCCCCGGCGTCGGTTCCGTCCCGGTCGCCGGTCGCGCTCTCGGCGGCGCTCCCGGTGCCGGTTCCGCTGCCGTCCCCGGCCTCGGTCCGGGTGCCGGTCCGCGCTTCACCCAGGCCCTCGGCCGCGGGCCCGGTTTCGATGCCGGTCTCCGCGCCGGTGTCCGGGGACTGCACCCCGGCGGGTCTTTCTCGGGTCATGACAGTCCCAATCCCTCGATGATCTGCTCCAGGCGCGCGGTCTCCTCGGTGAGGAACGCGTCGAAGTCCTCCCCGGCGACGAACGCCTCCCGCCACCCGAAGCGCTCCACGGCGTCCTGCCACTCCGGCGTCTCGACCAGCGCGTGGACCAGGTCCAGCAGGACCTCGCGCTCGCCCTCGTCCAGTCCGCCCGGCGCCGCCAGGCCGCGCCAGTTGGCCAGGTCCAGGTCCATGCCCGCCTCGCGCAGGGTGGGGACGTCCACGCCGGGCAGCGGTTCGGCGGCGGAGACCGCCAGCGCCCGCACCTCCCCGGCCTCGATCTGGGCCTGGAAGCCGTTGTAGCTGGACACCGCGATGTCGGAGGTGTGCGACAGCAGCGAGGTCAGCACCTCGCCGTCGCCCGAGTAGACGATGTAGTTGAGCTCGGAGGGCGAGATCCCGAGTCCGTCGAGCATCAGCGCCGCCAGCAGGTGGTCCGAGGTGCCGATGGCGCCCCCGCCCACCACGAGGTCGCGGGGCGCCTCGGTCCAGGCCGCGGCCAGGTCCTCCAGGGTCCGCAGCGGGGAGTCCCGGCGGACCGCGACCACGATGTAGTCCTCGGCCAGCCGGGCCAGCGGCGTGATGTCGGCGAGGGTGGTCCGCGAACCGGTGATCTCGATGCCGCCCAGGATCGAACTGCCCATCACCATGAGCACGTCCCCGCGCCCGCGCTGCTGCGCCGTGTGGTTGAGGCCCACGGTGCCGCCACCGCCGGGCAGGTTGAGCACCTCGACCCCGCTGGCCAGACCGTTCTGCTGGAGCGCGTACTGCGTCTGCCGGGCGACGGTGTCGAAGCCGCCGCCCGCCGCGGCGGGAACCACGACCTCCAGGCGCCCACCGCCCGTGCCCGCGTCGCGGGAGTTCTCGCCGGCGCGGACCTCCACCAGGGCACCGGCGAGGGCGACCGCTCCGATCGCACCCGCGATCGCCTCGCGTCGGCTCGGAGCCGTTATCTGCATTGCTTCCCCCACGGATCGCGTGACCGGTGCAGGGCCCGGTCCCTGTGTGACGTGTGCCTCGTGAGGCGGGGCACACACCTGGAGATATTGCACCAAGATGAACGCGAGTGCAATATGCGGAACCCGAGATCAGTGCCCGGCGGTCCTCGGAAACCTCCCGGTTCTCCCGCATGTCAGGCCAGAGGCGACCTGGAAAGTTGCCTTGGAGGACCGGGTGGCCGCTCCCGGAGGTTGGCTCCACCGAGTGTTTCCACTTTGTACTAGTCTCGTTGCTGGAACAATCATGGCTGCGCTGGACACACCGGCGCATCCGAGGACCACCGTGGGGAGACGATGGACGACTCCGTGGCCAGAAACGCCGCGACAGCGGTACTCAACGCGGCCGGAAGCGAGTTCCGCTACGTCGCGCTCGACCGGCTGCTCACCCCCGACGAGCTGGACCGCACGCCCTACACGGTCCGCGTCCTGGTGGAGAACGTGGCCCGCCGGGCCCCCGAGGCCCTGCCCGCGGTGCTCGCCCGCGTGCGCTCGGGCCGCGGGGGCTGCGAGGTCCCCTTCCACCCCAACCGGATGATGCTGCACGACACCACGTGCCTGCCCACGCTCACCGACCTGGCCGCCCTGCGCGACACGGTCACCGAGCTGGGCGGCGACGCCGCGGACGTCAACCCGGTGATCGCCACCGACCTGGTCGTGGACCACTCGGTGATCGCCGAGGCGCACGGTTCGGCCGCCGCCTTCGCCCGCAACCTCGACATCGACTTCCGCCGCAACGCCGAGCGGTACGAGTTCGTCAAGTGGGCCGAGCGCAGCGTGCGCGGCTTCCGCGTGGTCCCCCCGGGCCGGGGCATCATCCACCAGGTCAACATGGAGACCCTCGCCCGCGTGGTCTGGCGAGAGGACGGCGGCGACGGGCCCGACCTCCTGCACCCCGACGCCCTCGTGGCCACCGACAGCCACACGCCGATGATCAACGCGATCGGCGTCCTGGGCTGGGGCGTGGGCGGCCTCCAGGCGCAGGCCGCCATGCTCGGCGAACCCGTGATGCTCAACTTCCCCGAGGTGGTCGGCGTCCGGCTCACCGGGGGCCTGCGGCGCGGCGTCACCGCCACCGACCTGGCGCTGACGCTGACCGAGCTGCTGCGCGCGACGGGCGTCGTGGACGCGTTCGTGGAGTTCTGCGGGCCGGGGGTCGACGGCCTGTCCTGGTCGGCGCGCGCGGCCGTGGCGAACATGGCGCCCGAGTACGGCGCCACGTGCGCCTACTTCCCCTACGACCGAGAGGTCCGCGACTACCTGGCTCTGACCGGGCGCGAGGACGAGCACGTGGAGACGGTCGACGCCTACATGCGCGCCCAGGGGCTGGCGCGCGGCGCGGACTCCCCGGAGCCGTGCTTCGACCGGCTCGTGGAGTTCGACCTGGACGCGGTGGAGCCCTGCCTGGCCGGGCCGCACCGCCCCGACCAGCGCGTTCCGCTGTCCCGGGTGCCCGCCTCCTTCCTGGAGACCGCCTCCGCTCCGAAGGGCGCTCCTGCCTCGGGCCCGGACACGGACGCGGAACCGAAGGCGGGCCCGGCCTCGGATACGGCCCCGGCACCGGACGCGACCCCGGCCTTGGACACGGCCCCGGCACCGGACACGGCCCCGGCACCGGACACGGACGCGGCCCCGGACACGGACGCGACCCCGGCCCCGGCCCCGGCCCCCCGTCCCGGCTCGGACGGCGCGGACGGCGGGGAGGACGCGAACGCCGCGGCGGCGACGGGGGAGGACCTCTTCGGCGAACCCCTCCCGCGCGGGCCGGTGGGCATCGCCTCCATCACCAGCTGCACCAACACCGCCAACCCCGCGCTGATGATCCAGGCGGGCCTGCTCGCGGCACGGGCCATGGAACGGGGCCTGCGCGTCAAGCCCTGGGTCAAGACCACCCTCTCCCCGGGCTCGCGGGTGGTCGTCGGCTACCTGGAGAAGGCCGGGCTGATGCAACCCCTGGAGGCGGCCGGTTTCCACACCGTCGGCTTCGGCTGCATGACCTGCATCGGCAACTCCGGCCCCCTCGTCCCCGAACTGGAGGAGCTGGCGGGCGAGGGGCTGGAGGCCGCGGCCGTCCTGTCCGGCAACCGCAACTTCCCCGGCCGGGTCAACCCGCGCGTCTCGCACGCCTACCTGGCCTCGCCGCCCCTCGTGGTGGCCTACGCCCTGGCCGGAACGGTGCTGCACGACTTCGCCGCCGAGCCCCTGGGCCGCGACCGCGACGGGAACCCGGTGTACCTGGCGGACCTGTGGCCCGACGACGAGGAGGTCGCGCGCGTCGCGGAGAAGGCGGTCGACCCGCAGGCCTTCCGGGAGAACGCCGCCGCGGTCTGGGAGGGCACCGAGCAGTGGCGGGCGCTGGACGCGGCCGGGAGCACGCACTTCCCCTGGAACGGGCGCTCCACCTACATCCGCCGACCGCCCTACCTCACCGGCGTGCGCCCCGAACCCGGCGGCGGGGTCCGTGTCGAGGACGCCCGCGTCCTGCTGTGGCTGGGCGACCACGTCACCACCGACCACATCTCACCGGCCGGGGCCATTCCGCGCAACAGTCTGGCCGGTGCCTACCTGCGGGAACTGGGCACCGAACCCCGCGACCTCAACCAGTACTCCACCCGGCGCAGCAACGCCGAGGTGATGCTGCGCGGCGCCTTCACCAACCCGGCCGTGGCCAACCTGCTCCTGCCGGAGGACGAACGCGGCGGGGGGGGACACGCCCGCA
>ANAW01000174.1:0-42764 GCA_000340945.1 Nocardiopsis synnemataformans DSM 44143
CCGCGACGTCGCGGCCAAGGTCCAGGCCCTGCTGGGCGTGCGGGCGGTGGTCGCGGAGAGCTTCGAGCGCATCCACCGCAGCAACCTCATCGGCATGGGGGTCCTGCCGCTGCTGTTCCCCGAGGGGGCCACCGCGGCCGACCTGGAACTCGACGGGAGCGAGCGGCTGACCGTCCTCGGGCTCGGCGGGATCGGGGTCGGGGTGACGCCGCTCGTCCTCCGGGTCACCGGGGCCGACGGGAGCGCGCGCGAGCACACGGTGCTGCTGCGCCTGGACTCGGGGCACGAGGTCGCCTACCTGCGGCACGGGGGCACGATGCCCTACGTGGCGCGCCGCTTCGCGGACCGCCGCCCCGGCTGAGAGCGGCCTGCTCGAGGCCGTCCCTATCCGGGGACCGCCGCGCCCCCGGTTCGGCGGACCGAGCGCGCAGGCGTTCACCGTGTGGAGGCGGTCGCATACGGCCGGCCGGGTGCTCGACGGCGACGTCGGGTGTCACCTGGACGGGGGCGGTCGCGCCGGGCAGGGGAGGTCGAACGGGGGAGCGGTTTCCGGCTGCGGCCGTCCGCACGCTCGCGACTGGGGACCGGTCACGGTCGTTCGTGCGGTTGCCGATCGTCACAGCAGGGCGGGCGGCTCCGCGCCGATCCCGACTCTCGCGACTGGGGACCGGTCACGGTCGTTCGTGCGGTTGCCGATCGTCACAGCAGGGCGGGCGGCTCCGCGCCGATCCCGGTCTTGATCCACCGGACCCGGTCCAGGTGCGCGTGTAGGGCCCGGGACGCCTCCTCGACCCGCCCCTCCCGGAGCAGGTCCATCAGGAGCAGGTGCTCGCGGGCCTGGTGCACCATCCGCGTGCGGTCCACCTGGTGCCGGTACTCGATGAGCCTGCGCACCCGGTTCTGCCGACGCACCGCGTCGAGCAGGACCGGGTTGTTCGCGCACCCCACGAGCATCTCGTGGAACTCCGCCCCCGTCTGGAACAGGGTGCCGCGCGCGGACGACAGCGCCCTGCCCCGCACCAGGCCCTCCTGGCGCTCCCGGTGGAGGGCGAAGGCCTCCGCGTCCACCGCGAACCCCGGCTCCAGCAGCGCGGCGGGCTCCACGATCATCCGGAACCGGTAGCTGTGGTCGTGCCCCTCCGCGGTGGAGAGCACCTCCTGGAACTCCCACCCCCGGCCCGTCCGCCGACGCACCAGGTCCTCGGCCTCCATGCGGACCAGCACCTGCTGCACGTGCCGGGCCGCCACCCCGTGGCGGCGCGCGATCTCCGCGGCCGTGAACTCCCGGTCGAGCCGGTCGTTGAGGAAGTCGTCCACCACACGGAAGTACAGCTCCTCCTGGCCGTCCCGCTCCGGCACGGCGTCCACGGAGGCCAGTTCGCTGCCCGGGCGGGTGAGGAAGTACCCCCGGTTCGGGATGTGCTCGACGATCCCCATCTCGTCCAGCAGCGCCAGCGCGCGCCGCACCGGGGACCGCGACACCTGGAGCCGGTCGGCGATCCACTGCTCGGTCAGGTGCGCGCCCTCGTCCAGGCCGCCCGTCCGCGCCAGCTCGCTGATCCGCGTCGCGAGCGAGAGCGCGAGCGCGGAGGCCCGGCCGTCCGCGCTCTTCCTGGCGCCCGTCTCGACTGCTCCGGTCATGCACATCCCCGTCGTGTAGCTGCGTCCCCTCCCTATGATGCCGGTGCTCTCCGTCCGGGGGCGCGGGTGCCCGGCGAATCGGCCGCTGTCCGGAGCCGCTGCCCGGAGCTGGCGCACGGAGCCGGTGCGCGGAGCCGGGGCCCGGAGCCGGTGCCCGAGACCGGTGCGCGGAGCCGGGGCCCGGGGCCGGGGCGTGATCCGGTCCCGCGGGGACGCGGGGAGGGCGGGACCCCGGGGCGGAGAGAAAGACGCTCCGCCCCGGGCCGGGCCGGGGCCTCAGGAGCTGTCCAGCTCCCGGGCCAGGGTCTTCTCCAGCCAGGTCCGGGCCGTGGTGAGGTAGTCGCGGGCGACGGAGGTCTTGGCGCCCCAGGAGTCGAACCCGTGGGGAGCGCCGGGCTCCAGGTAGAAGGTCGTGTCCACACCGGCGTCGCGCAGCCTGTGCGCGTACTCGCGGGACTCGTTGTGGAACAGGTCGATGTCGCCGACGCCGATCCAGGCGGGCGGCAGTCCGCTGAGGTCCTCCCGGCGCGCGGGCACGGCGTAGCGCGGAACCGTGGCCGCGCCGGGCTCGGTGCCCAGGTAGGAGCGCCAGCCGAAGCGGTTGACCTTGTTGTTCCAGACGCGGTGGTGCACCCTGTCCAGGTCGAGCCGGGCGGCGGTGCGGTCGTCGAGCATCGGGCACAGCAGCCACTGCCCGACCGGCTGGGTTCCGCCCTCGTCGTGCAAGCGCTGCACGAGTGCGGCGGTGAGCCCGCCGCCCGCGCTCTGGCCGCCGATCGCCACGCGCGCGGGGTCCACGCCCAGGGAGGCGGCGTTGTCCTGGAGCCAGGTCCAGGCGGAGTGGCAGTCGTCCAGGGCGGCGGGGTAGGGGTCCTCGGGGGCCATGCGGTACTCGGCGGAGACGACGGTGATGCCCAGTTCCCGGGCGGTGGCGTTGCACAGCGGGTCGTCCTGCACGGAGCGCCCCATGACCAGGCCGCCGCCGTGGATCCACACGAGCGCGGCGTCCGAGCGCTTCTCGTCGGGTCGGTAGACCCGGACGCCGGGGGCTGCCTCTTCGGGGAGTTCCAGCGTGACGCCGGGCAGGTGCTGGGCGTCCAGGTCTTCCATCAGTTTGCGCGTGAGTTGCAGGGCCCACGGCTGGTGCAGTGGAATCTCCGGCGACAGGAGCAGGGGGCCGCGCAACTCCGGTGCCACCCTCGACAGCTTCATGACAGCGGTCCAGGGGCGGTGGTCATCGGCACGGGGCCTCCCTCGGTTCGCGGGCGGGCGAGCAGGGCGTCGCGCCGTCCGCCGCCGGGCGGCGCGAATGCCGTCCGGAGCATACCGGAACGCGTTGTGGGGTGGATGCCCTGGTCGCCCGGTCGTGGTTCTGCGGGACACGACCGGGCGACCAGGCGCAGGAGCCGGGCGCGGGGGTTGACTGCTGTGGCTACTGGGAGAGGGCGGCGTTGAGGAAGCCGGTCCACTCGGTGGCGGGGAAGGGGAGGTGTCCGGCGTCGGGGTGCTTGGAGTCGCGGATGGCCGCGCCGCAGGGGAGGTCGGCTACCTCCACGCAGTTCTGGCTAGCCCCGCTGTGGCTGCTCTTCCGGAAGTCGGCGGGGAGGTGAGCGACCTCTACGCAGTTCTCACCGACCCCGCTGTGGCTGCTCTTGCGGAAGCTCGTGGGGATCTGAGCAACCTCGACACACTCCTGTCCCTGGGCGCTGTAGCTGCTCTTACGGAACTCAAGCTGGATGGTCATGCTGTGTTCTCCAGGGACCTCAGGACATCGTCGATGAGCTGGAACGACAGGGAAGTAGAGAGCGCTACCCCCTGCACGTTGCCGAAGGCCAAGGTATACCGCTCCAACTCTTCGGGCTGATCCAGGTAAAGGCCGTCTGCTGCCGTCTCAACGTAGACAATGGGCGCATCTTTGGGGGCGGGGAAGTCCAAGATGGTGAACGGCCCTGCAAGAGCAAGGTGAGCACCCGCAGCGTATGGGAGCAACTGGATGTCAATGTGATGCCGGAGGGCCATGTTCCTGAGGTGGGTTAGCTGCTCCCGCATTACTCCTGGGCTGCCGATCACCCTTCGAAGCGCACCTTCATCGATGACCGCCACCATATGTGGGGGTTTGATGCGATTGAAGATGTTCTTACGCTCCATGCGAGCTTGCACACGGCGCTCTACATCATCTTCCTCTAGAACACGTCCAGCTCGCATGACAGCAGCCGCATACTCCGGTGTCTGTAGAAGGCCGGGAACAGTGAGCCCTTCGAATCGACGGATCATGGAGGCTTCGGCCTCGAAGTCCGGAAGGGCGTTCCCTCCAAAAACATCTCGGTAGCTTGACCACCAGCCCGTCTCCTTCGACTCCTGGGTCAGTTTGTGTAGGGCTGTCCTCTCTTCTGCGGAAGCACCGTAGAGGTCCGCCAGCGCATCGATGTCACGTGCTCTTATCCTCCGAGCTGTCGCGTTCTCGATGCTGCTGATGGTGGACAGAGGAACCTTCGACTCCTTCGCTGCCTCCGCCAGTTTGAGGCTGTGCGCTTCACGCATGCGACGTAGCTCGCGCGCAAGCCGACGGCGCCGCACTGTGGGGCTGATGGGGGTCTGCATGGGGAGATCTTACGCCTCAATCTATTCAGATTCCGAGTCATACTCGTTGACAACTCAGAATCTGAGTATCACTATGGAGATGTAGTCAGTGACCGATGCATCACGGAGAGTTCATGTCGGTCAGGCTACGCCTTGCCCGTGCCGCGCATCACGTCAACCGTGAGACTCCTCCGACGGGCCTACGAAACCCCTGCTCATGTCCTGCCATGCCAAGGAGCGTGTTCGTCATGCCTGCAAAAGCCCCGGTGTCCATGCCCGCGCCCGTGCCCGTGCTGGGTGAGGCCACCGTGCCGCTGTCCAGCTTCATCCAGCCCGCGCACCGCCACTACTTCACCCGTCAGCCCGAGCGGCCCAACTACCGGATGCGCCGCTACAACTTCGCGGGAACTCCGGCAGTGATGCCACTGGTCAGGGCGTTCCTGGACACCTGTGCCGCCGCCCGCTGCGCTGACTACCGCTACCTCTTCACCCTTCTGGGCAGCGAACTTGCCAACAACGCGATCCGTCACAGCCTCTCCGGGCGTCCCGGGGGCAGCTACAGCCTCCTGGTTCACCGCCACCGAGAGGGCCTGCACCTGGCCTGCCGCGACCGGGGCGGCCTGCGCGAGCACGACGCCCACCTGGCACCCAAAGCGAACGGTCTGAACCTGGACGCCGAATCGGGTCGGGGCCTGGCCATGGTCAACGCCTTCGCCTCCGAGTGGGGCGACAACGGCAACGCGGAGTTCCGCACCGTGTGGTTCTACCTGGCCTACGACCTGACCGGCAGCCGGTGGGACACCTCCACCGACAACTGACACCGCTGCCCGACACCGGTAACCAACCACCGGGCTTCGCACTCTGATCGTGTCGATGACATGAGACGGGCCCAGGTAAGCGCTCCAACGCTTCTCCCGGGCCCTGAATCCACAACCCAACCCAGTCATAAGTAAGGAAAGAGGATCTGATGCAGAACCCTATCCCCTCGCCCAGGCGTTCGGACGATGTTCGGCCGATCCGCCCGATCCGCCCCGTGCGCCCGCTCCCGCGCCGCACCCCGCTCATCGGCCCGGTCTGCCCCGTGTGCGACCACCCCTCCTGCCGGGTGCGCCGCGCCCAGCGGCTTCCACGCCTGGGCGGCCACCGCGCGGAGTTTATCCGCGAACACGCCCAGGCCGCCGCTCTCCAGGACCGGCACCGCCACCTGATCGTCTATTTCGGCGAGGCCACCCAGTCGTTCTGGGCCATCACTTCCACCGGACTGCTGGAAGCGCCGAACGTGGACGCGCTTCTCCTCGCCCTGCGGCCCCGGCCGCACGGCACCCTGGACGCCGACCCGCCCGCCGCCCGCCCCTGGGCGCGGGCGATGGGCGGCACCCGCGCTGTTCCCGCCATGGGCTGAGGGCTCCGGCTTTCGGCTGCGACGCCCGAACACCCGGTTTCCCACCAGCGCGGCCCTTCCGGAGAGCTTCCCGGAAGGGCCGCCGCATTCCCAGCATTTCCTCCGCTGCCTTGCGTCTTCCACGCGAACTTCCACGTGGCCTTCCACGCCTGCGCTTCGACACCGGGCAGAACCGGGCCAGAGCCGGAACAACCCTGGAACTTACGCGCTGTACTGGTACGCCGGGTAGGTCAGGTAACCCCGGTCGCCGCCCTGGTAGTAGGTCGCCTCGTCCACCGGCGCGATCGGCAGTCCGGTGCGCAGCCGCTCGACCAGGTCGGGGTTGGCGATGAACGCGCGGCCGAAGCTGACGAGGTCGGCCCCCAGCCCGAGCCAGCGGTCGGCTTCGGCCCGGTCGGTCTGCTTGGGGCCCATGGGAACCGTCGGGTTCATGATGAGGGTGGACGGCCAGGCGCGGCGCAGCTCCAGCAGCAGTTCCTCGTCGGTGGTGGCTTCGAGGTGGACGTAGGCCACCCCGATCCGGGCCAGCTCGGCCAGCAGCGCGGTGTACAGCTCGCGCACGCCCGTCTCCTCGGCCCCCCAGAAACCGCCGCCGGGGGAGAGGCGGATGCCGGTGCGCTCCGCCCCCACGGCGTCGGCGGTGGCGGCGGCGGCCTCGACGGCGAACCGGATCCGGTTGGCCACCGAGCCCCCGTAGGAGTCGGTGCGCAGGTTGGCGTTGTCGGAGAGGAACTGCGAGATCAGGAAACCGGTGGCGCCGTGCAGCTCGACCCCGTCGAACCCGGCGGCGACCGCGCGGCGGGCGGCCAGAGCGTAGGACTCGGCGTGCTCGGGCACCTCGGCCTCCTCCAGCGCACGCGGTACCGGAACGGGCTGGGGGCCGCTCGGGGTGAACACGTCACCGACCGCCGCGACGGCCGAGGGGCCGACCGGCTGCACACCGGTGGTCTCGTGGTGCGAGACGCGTCCGCCGTGCATGAGCTGGGCGAAGATGCGGCCGCCGTTGGCGTGCACCGCCTCGGTCACCGGCTTCCAGGAGGCGACCTGCTCGTCGGTGTGCAGCCCCGGCGTGCCCGGGTTGGCCTGCCCCACCAGGCTCGGCTGCACCCCCTCGGAGATGATCAGCCCGGCGGTCGCGCGCTGGGCGTAGTACGCCGCCATGGACGGCGTCGCCAGGCCGCCCTCGGCGGCGCGGACGCGGCTCATCGGCGCCATCACCACCCGGTTGGGCAGGGTCAGGTCGGCGAGCTGGTAGGGCTGGAACAGGCTGGTCACGACGGGTTCTCCTCCGTGGGCGGTGTGCCCCGGGTGGGCACGTCGACTACGCTAAAACCTCACATTGATGTGAGAGGCAAGCGGTTGTGCCGCAGGTCACGAAGGAGGAAGTCGTGCGTATCGGAGAACTCGCCAGGCGGACGGGTGTGAGCGTCCGGTCCCTGCGCTACTACGAGGAGCAGAGGCTGCTCGCCAGCACCCGCAGCACCAGCGGGCAGCGGCACTACACCGAGGCCGACGCCGAACGGGTCGCCTTCATCCAGCGGCTGTACGCCGCCGGGCTGTCCAGCCGCACCATCGCCGAAGTGCTGCCCTGCGCCGAGGCGCCCAGCGAGAGGAACTCCGACGCGGCGATCGAGCGCATGGCCCGGGAGCGCGACCGGCTCACCGAGCACATCGCCGAGCTGGTGCGCACGCGTGACACGCTCGACAGCCTGACGGATACGGCCCGCGCCTACCGGGAGCGGTTCCGCTCCGGCGTCTCCGCCTGACGCGTCTTGTCCGACCACCCCCGGGCGCACCTCCCGAAGCCGTCACGCCCGGCCCCTCCGCAACTCGTCCGTCCCCGCGTTCCCGTGCCGCCGGGGAGCCCTATCCCAGCAGCTTCTTCTCCCGCGCCCAGGCCTCGAAGCCGCCCTTGGCGAAGGGGAGGCGCATCCCCGACTCGTGAAGCGTGTCCACCAGCATCGACGCCCCCGGGACCGTGCACTCGCCCCGTTTGCAGGCGTCGGCGATCAGCCCCACGGTTCCCCCCCGCTATTCCTCGGTGAGGTCTTCGAGCGTGATCTCGCCGTGCATCATCTCCACGGCCCGGTGCTTGGTGATCCCGTGTTCCCTGACCGCCGCCATCACCGCGGAGGCGTACCGGGGGAGACCCTGATCTTGTCGAGATCGGGCAGGGGCTTCCAGCCAAGAGCGTCCTTGAACTCGACAGCGGTGGGGGTGCGGGCGCGCATCCAGTTGAGGAAGTCGCGGTCCACGGTGTCGGTCTGGTGGAGTTGGGCCAGAGCGAGGCTCCAGGAGACGCGGTAGGTCGCGGAGAGCCGTATCAGCTCCTGCCTGCGCTCCTCCCGCCCCTTGCGGTCCCCGACGGTCCGCATCTGCTCGTGCGGCAGGAGGAACTCGGCGGCGAAGGCCTCGATGACGGCCTCCCTCTCGTCGCGGGAGGCGTACACTCCCAGGTCGCTGGAGAACTCGTCTCCCAGCACCATGTGGCCGAGTTCGTGTGCGACGGTGGAGCGCTTGCGAACGGGTTCCAGACGGGCGTTGACCACCCCGACCGAGATGTCGCCGTCGATGAGGGAGGCACCGTCGGTGTCCAGGGGGACCACCGCGACGAACTGCCCGGAGCGCTCGCAGGCGTCGGCGACGGACTCGATCGGCTCCCGGCCGAGACCGAGTTCCGCCCGCAGCCACAGGGCCGCCTCGCGTCCCCCCGACCTGTCCGTGACGGTGTGCGCGTAACGCAGGAGCGGACGGTTCTCCAACATGCCGGTGTCGACGAGCTGGCGCACGTCCCGCAGCCACACGGCGAGCAGGGACTCCGTCCGGTAGGCGGCCCGGGTCGCGTCCGCCTCACCGACCTCTCCGCTGTCCGCCACCGCGGAGGCCCTGCGGGAGACGAGTTCGGGAGCGGGGCTGAGGAAGTGGCTGACGGGGTAGTCCAGCTCCCTGGCGATCAGGGTCAGCTCCATCGCGTCGATGCGACGGTCGCCCCTTTCCAGCTTGGAGATCATGCTGCGTTCCAAGCCGATCCGATCGGCGAGCTCCTGCTGGGAAAGCCTCGCTGAGGCGCGGCTCTCCCGCACCCGTTCACCGATTGCCGCCCAACTCAGCGCCTCCCTCATGTGTGCGATCACCGCACATCACTTTCCGGTGAGGCAGTACTTCCCACGCATACTTTGCCAACTTCTCGGGATGGCCTTCCGGAAACCGAATCCGCCCGCCGTGTGCGTCCCGGTCCGCGGGGTCCGTTCGCTTTCGAACGCGCCACCTGGATCCGTCTTTCGTTTGTCCGCCCCGAAGCCGCTGTCCGGCCGTCCGTTCCTGCTTCCCGGAGGGCGCTTCGCGGACGGGGCGTACGGACCGGGGAAACCCCGCGGGTCAGGGGAAGAGGACGCCGTCGAGCATGGTGACGAGCTCCTCGGCCGCCGCGAGCGGGTCGTAGTCGGGGTGGTCCAGGTGCTCGGCCACGATCGCGTCGATGCCGCCGCCGACGATCAGCGCCGTGGTGCGCAGATCCGCTCCGGTCGTGTCCGGGTCTTCCGTGTCCGGCCCCTTCGCGCCCGAACCCGTCCCGCGCGCCCGCCGGGCGGCCGCCATCAGGTCCGCCAGGGGGCGCCAGCGCTCGCTGGAGCGGCGGTCGTCGTCGCTCACCGCCGCGATGACCACCCGGGTGTGCCCGGGGTGGTCGCGCAGGTAGCCGACCATCGAGCGGACGTAGGCGGCGGGGGCCCGCTCGGCGTCGGCGCTCTCCACGGCCCGGCCCACGTGCTCGACCAGGCCGGTGAGCGCGCTCTCGTGCGCCGCGCGCACCAGGGCGTCCTTGGAGCGGAAGTGGTACAGCACGGCCGCCTTGGTGATCCCGGCGGCCTCGGCGATGCGGGCCAGCGAGGTTCCCGCGTTCCCGTGCTCGGCGATCAGCCGGACCGTCACGTCGATGAGCTGGGCGCGCCGCGCCTGCTCGGTCAGGGTGAGCTTGCGCGGCCCCTGCCCCTGTTCCGGCTCCCGGCCCTGCGCCTGTCCCCGCTCCCGGCCCTGCGCCTGCTCTCGGCCCCGCTCCTGCCCGTGCCCCTGTGACCGGGGTTTCTCTCTTGTCATGACTCCAGAACTTACCGTATGGTCAGATTACTTACCAAGCGGTTAGGGGATGTGATGGAGAAGAAGAAGCGGAACCGCTGGATCCCCGTGACGTGCGTCGCGGTCGCCGCGGTGCTCCTCGCCGCGGCCGCCCTGCGCACGCCCTCCCCGGTGGGGCACTGGCGTTCGGCCGAGGGCCGGGACGCCTTCATGCGCGCCTACGAGGCCGCGATGGCGGACCTGCCCCGGCCCGACGCCGAGATCGACGTGCGCACCGACTACGGCGTCGTGCGGATGTACCGCTTCGAGGGCACGGGGGACCGGGAGCGCCCGCTGGTCCTGCTGCCCGGCCGGGCGGCGCCCTCACCGGTCTGGGCGGACAACCTGTCCTCCCTGCTGGAGGTCGGGGACGTCTACACGGTCGACCTGCTGGGCGAACCCGGCATGAGCGTGCAGGATCAGCCGATCGAGGACGACGCCGACCAGGCGGCGTGGCTGCACCAGGCCCTCGACGGCCTGCCCGAGGAGGAGTTCCACCTGGTGGGGCTGTCGATCGGCGGCTGGACGGCGACCAACCTGGCCGTCCGCGAACCCGCGCTCCTGGCCTCGGTGACGCTGGTCGACCCGGTGTACGTCTTCGACGACATGCCCCTGGAGACGATCCTGCGCTCCCTGCCCGCCTCGCTGCCCTGGCTGCCGCGTTCCTGGCGCGACGGGTTCAACTCCTGGACCGCGGGCGGGGCGCCGGTGGAGGACGTGCCGGTCGCCCGGATGATCGAGTCCGGCATGCAGCACTACGCGCTCAGGCTGCCCCAGCCCGGCCGGATCAGCGAGGACGCCCTCGCGGACCTGGACATGCCCGTGCTGGCGTTCGTCGCCGGGCGGTCGGTGATGCACGACCCCGACACCGCCGCGGCCACCGCCGAGCGCGCCCTGCCCCACGGCACGGTGCGGGTCTACCCGGACGCCTCGCACGCGATCAACGGCGAGTACCCCGGGGAACTGGCCGCCGACATCGCCGCCTTCCTGGACGCGGCCGACCGGTCCTGAGAGCGACGACTGATCCCGGAGCGGCCCGGCACTCGGTCCCGGAACGTCCCGGCACTCGATCCCGGAGCGGTCGGTCCGGCGCTCGTTCCCGGAGCGGCCGGCCCGGGGCTTGTCCGGGGCCGATCACGGGCACCACACGGACATGCCCGAACGCACCGAGGACGGACGCTACGTCGTGGTCTCCGGCCGCCGCTGGCGCGCGAGCGACCCGCGGTTGCCGGAACCGGCACGCGAGCGCCTGGTGAAACACCTGATGTCCGCGCGCAGGGACGTGGCCGCCGCGCTGCGCGCCGGGGACCCGGACGCCGAGGGGAGTGCGCGCGCACGCGTGGCCCTGGCCAAGGAGGGCCTGGGCGAGCGCGGTACGCCCTGGTGGGACCTGCCCGAGGCCGATCGCCGCCACCGCTGGGAGGACGCGCTGCGCCGCCTCGGCTCCTGAGGGGCGGCACCGAGGACACACGGCGTGGGCCGTGGACGGCTCGGGCGCCGCCGCCGTGCCAGGGGAGGGCGAAGGGCGTGGGTGTAGGATGGAGACCGAGCGGGGATGGTATCTCGCTCAGAGGGAGCCCGGCTTCGCCGGGTCAAGGGTATGACGATGACGCCCGTTCCGGACTTCGAGGCTCGGACCGCCGTGCCCCCGACGCAGGTTCGGGATCCGCGCCCCTTCCCGCCTACCCGTGACGCGCGTACCGCGCTCACGTCTCTTCGTCCGGAGCGGCGTACGCATGATCCGTCCGCCCTGGGGATTGTGGAGCACTCCATTCATGGCTCCTTTCACACAACGCCCGCCCACCGTCGCCGACACCCCTCCCCAGGTCCCTGGCGTCCTTGACCCGTCCGGGGTGACCTTCTCCGGTTCGGCGGGTATATCCCTCCTGGTCGGGGCCCGTATCCGGTCCCGAACGCCGGGCGTGGACCCGCGGCCGGCGTCCCCGCCGGTCCGGGTCCGCGGGCTCCTGGAACCCTTCGGGACGCAGGACCTCCCGCCGGTGTACGCGACGATGGAGGAGGCCCTGATTGATGACCGAAGGTGACCAGACGGGTTCCGCCAACGCCACGGGAACGCGGCAGCGGAGGGGGAGCGACTTCGCCGTCCTCTCCCGGACCGTGGACGAGTCCGGACTGCTGAGGAAGAGACCGGGCCACTACACGTTACGGATCACCCTCACACTCTCACTGCTCGCCGCGGCCTGGACGGCCTTCGTGCTGATCGGGCCCTCCTGGTGGCAGATGGTGACGGCCGCGGTGCTCGCGGTGCTCTTCACCCAGACGGCCTTCATCGGGCACGACGCCGGGCACCAGCAGATCTCCGCCGATCCGCGGGTCAACCGCCTGATCGGGCGGATACACGGCAACCTGCTGGTGGGACTGGGGTTCGGCTGGTGGGTCGACAAGCACGACCGCCACCACGCCCACCCCAACCACGAGGGAAGGGACCCCGACATCGCCGGGGCCGCCCTGGCCTTCAGCCGGGAGCAGGCCTTGCTGCGCCGACGGGGCCCGGCCCGGTGGCTGGCCCGCAGCCAGGCGTGGCTGTTCTTCCCGATGCTGCTCCTGGAGGCCTTCCACCTGCACGTCGCCTCGGTGCGCGAGCTGGCCGGAAACGCGCGGCCGGTGCGGACCCGGATCCTGGAGGGCGCGCTGTTGGCGCTCCACCTGGGCGGCTACCTCACGATCATCCTGCTCACGCTCAACCCGCTCCAGGCGCTGTGCTTCGTCCTGGTGCACCAGGGCCTGTTCGGCCTGTACATGGGATGCTCCTTCGCGCCCAACCACAAGGGCATGCCCGTCCTCGCGAAGGGGACCAAGTCGGGCTTCCTGCGCCGCCAGGTCCTGACCTCCCGCAACATCCGCGGCGGGTGGCTGACCGACCTGGTGCTGGGCGGGCTCAACTACCAGATCGAACACCACCTGTTCCCGTCGATGCCCAGGCCCAACCTGCGCCGCGCGCAGCCGCTGGTCCGGGCCGCGTGCGAGCGGTACGGGCTGGCCTACCACGAGACGGGCCTGCTGCACTCCTACGCCGAGGTGCTGCGGCACCTGCACAGGGTGGGAGGGCCGCTGCGCCCGGAGCTGGAGTACTGAACACCTTTTCCTCCGGGCTTCCCACCGGGCGGTGACCCGGCGCGCGTGCGGGTCCGTGGACCCGCACGCGCTGAGGGACGCCCGGTGCCCTCCCGGGCACGCGAAGGCCCCGACCGGCGAGTTTCCTCGTCGGCCGGGGCCTTCCTTCTGCTTCTGCGGGTGCGGGTCCGGGAACCGAACCGGGGCGGGCGCCTCGGTCGCGTCAGCGCACCCGGCCCGCGGCGCCGGTTACGGCGTGACCCGCTGGCCCCCGAAGGTCACGACCAGGGTGCCGTCGGCGGAGTAGGACCAGTCCAGGCCGCCGTCGTAGGAGGAGCACCGCGACCCGTTCGAGCCGGACCAGAACTGGTTCGAGCTGTCGGAGTTGCCGATGATCCGGTCGTTGGACCCGCTGTCGCACGAGGTGTTGTTCCGGAACACCGAGGAGCCGTCGTCGAAGTTGAAGTTGCGCTCCTCGTTGCCGATGCTGACGTTGTCCGACACCGTCATCGACCCGGGGTTGCTGTTGTAGGTGAACCCGTGCTTGCCGTTGTCGTAGGCGATGTTGCCCGTGATGACGTGGTCGACCCCGATGTCCTCGCCGCCGAGCTTGAAGCCGTTGCGGTCGCCGTTCCCGGCCTGGGAGCCGTCGCTGAGGACGCCGTTCTCGTAGGCCAGGGAGTCCTCGATGGTCACGGCGCCGATGGGGCCGGTCTCGTCCTTGGTGTAGAGGTCCCAGCCGTCGTCGATGTTGTTGTGGGCCACGGCGTAGCGGAAGACGTTGCCGGGACCGGAGGTGAGCTTGGCGGCGAAGCCGTCGGCGTCCTCACCGTCGGAGTCGGCGTTGTCGTGCGACTCCGCGCTCAGGATGAGGTTGTGGGCGGGCCACTCGCTCTCGGGGGTGCTGGAGACGCGGCGCGAGAGCTGGAGGCCGGTGTCGCGGTTGAAGCGGGTCACCGTGCCCTCGATGACGTTGTGGCTGCCGCTGACGAAGATGCCGTTGTCCCCGGCGTGCTCGACGACGATGCCCTCGACGTGCCAGTAGGACGCCTCCAGCGCGAGGCCGCGGTTGGTGGAGTCCTCGCTCTGGGCGGAGAAGTTCAGCACCGGGGTCTCACCGGGGTAGGCGGACAGCTCCGTGCGGTCGCCCGCGGTGCCGTCGCTGCCCTGCGGGATGGTGACCGTGTCCGGGAGCCCGTAGGTCCCGCCGCGCATGTAGATCGTCCCGCCGGGCTCGATCCGGTCGATGGCCGAGGTGAGCGTGGTGGGGGCGGACTCGGTGCCGTCCGCGCCCGCGCTGCCGCCCGGGGCCACGTACAGGGCGGAGGCCGTCGGCGGGTTGTCGTCGTCACCGCCGCCGTCATCGCCCCCGCCGTCGTCGCCACCGCCGCTCACCTCCACGTCGAGGTAGTCGACGTTGGGCATGCCCTGGGAGCCGGTCGGGTCGAACCGGATCGTGTTCTCGCCCTCGTCCAGCTGCACGGTGAGCGTCTTCGTCGCCCACTCGTCCCAGTCGCCGGTGCCCTCGAAGGAGACCGACGCCGCCTGGGAGCCGTTCACGAGGACGTCGGCGGGGCGGGCGGAGGAGGTGCCGTTGGCGAAGTGCACGGTCAGCGTGGCAGTTCCCGCGGCCGAGGCGTTCACGCTGAACTGCACGTGGGCGCCGCTCTCGTTCTCGGTGTCGCAGAACCCGTCGCCGGAGTAGCCCGGCCACTCGGTCTCGATGCTGCCGTTGCAGGAGGCGGAGGAGCCCTCGGCCTCGTAACGGGTGGTGGCGGCGTGCGCCGTGGTGCCGGAAAGCGTGACGAGCGTGCCTGCCAGCAGGACGGCGCACGCGAGGGCGGGTCTCGTTTTCATCGTTCGTCTCCAGGGGGGTTGGTGCGTCTGACCATTGGGACGGTGAACGGAAGGGGACGGTCCGGAAAGGGGGATGGGGACCGAGGGCGGACTGGGGGACGGGGGACCGGAACTTGGTGGCTCGGGGGACGGAACTCGGCAGGTTGGGGGACGGGGACTTCGCGGGTGCGGGCCCGTGGGTCCGGCTGGTCGTGCGGCGGCGGTGCCGAGGGAGCCAGCCGTGCCGGTGAACGGTCGCGCCCGCCGTACGGAAAGCGCTTTCAACGGAGAAGTTAAGTGTTCGTTCCCAGCGCGTCAACGGTCTTGTTCTCCGTGCGGGTCCGTGTTAAGGGCGCGGCTTTCCGCCTGTTCAGAGCGGTGTCAGTTTTTTCGGAAGTGCTCCGCGCCGGGTGTGGTCACGCTCGGGTGCGGCAGCGGCGCTGTGCGTTCGGGGCGCCGGGGCTTCCGTTTGTGTGTCTAGTGGGGAAGGAGGGGTGCAAGTGACCAATGGTGTTTCGGTTGCGTTCGGGCGATGCGTCCTGCGGGTGCGCTGAGCTGGTCGGACGGCACGGTCGGAGATGCGGAACCAGGTGGTACGGAAAGCCCTTACCAAGCATCGTGCGGGCACCGGCGCCTTCCGAGGTCGGGAGCCGGACGCCGGGGGGGGTGAGTGTGTGGAGCGCGGAGAGCTGTGCCAGCCATGGAGTATTCCTTGACAAGAATATTCTTTACAAGGAATACTCAGACCATGCACGAACGACTGGAGCTCCTGGGCGACCCCGCCCGCCTGCGCATCGTCCGCCTCCTGGCGGAACGGCCGCTGTCGGTGGGCGTGGTCGCGCAGCGGGCGGGGCTCCGGCAGCCCCAGGCGACCAAGCACCTGCAACGGCTGGAACACGCGGGGCTGGTGGTCTCCCGGCGTTCGGGCAACCGGCGCGTCTACGCGATCGAGCCCGAACCCTTCCGCGGACTCGCCGCGCTGATGAGCGGCCTCGCCGACACGGCGGAGGCCCACCGCGGCGACCGGGACGCCTTCGAGGCC
The DNA here is from genome assembly GCA_000340945.1 of Nocardiopsis synnemataformans DSM 44143. GTDB lineage: Bacteria > Actinomycetota > Actinomycetes > Streptosporangiales > Streptosporangiaceae > Nocardiopsis > Nocardiopsis synnemataformans. The sequence continues at coordinate 15,690 of ANAW01000174.1, forward strand.
TACTTCGCCGCCGTGGAGGCCGAGACGCGCGCCGCCGACCGCGAACGCTGGGCCGACGAGCGGACCTTCGAGTTCGAACGCGTCCTGGAGGCCCCGCGTGCGACCGTGTGGCGCCACCTCACCGACCCCGGCCTGCTCGCCCTGTGGTGGGTGCCCCGGGACCTGGCCGTCACCGGGGTCGGACTGGACGCGCGGCCCGGCGGGCGCACCATGCTCGCCTACCGCGACGCCGCCGACACCGCGGGCACCGACGGCGTCGTCGGGCGCGCCGAGGGGGTCGTGGAGGAGGTCGCCGAGGGCGAGCGGATCGCGTTCCGGCTCTCCCCGCTCCTGCCCGACGGCGGCACCGCGTTCACCGGCCACTACGCCTTCACGCTCTCCGACACCGGAACGGGGGACGGCGGCACCCGGCTCGGGGTGCGCCTGCGCATCACCGACAGCGCCGTCGCCTCCGCCGAGTTCGTCGCCGGAATCGAGATCGGCTGGAACCAGTCGCTCGACGCACTCGCCGCCCTCACCGGCGCGTCCCCGCACCACGACAAGGAACAGGAACCGTCATGACCGAGCACATCGGCCGCAGGGTCGTCACCAACATGAGCCTCACCCTCGACGGGAGGTACGCGGGTCCCGGCGGGCCCGGCGACATGGGCTGGGTGATGCCCTACGCCACCACCGACGTCGCCCGCGAGCACCTGACCAAGCTGTGGAGGCCCGCCACCACCGCGCTTCTGGGACGGGTGAACGCCGAGGGGTTCCTGGGGTACTGGCCCTCCGTCGCCGACGACGCGTCGGCCGACGAGCGCGACCGCGGCTTCGCCTCCTGGCTCGTAGGCGCCGAGAAGGTGGTCCTCTCCAGGACCCTCACCGAGGCGCCGTGGGAGCGCACGCGGATCGAGAACGCGCCCGCCGCCGACGTGGTGGACGAACTCAGGAAGGAGGAGGGCGGCGACATCCTCGTGCTCTCCAGCGCCAGCGTCATCAAGGCGCTGCTCGACGCCGACAGGGTCGACCGGCTGGCGCTGATGGTCTTCCCCGAGTTCGTCGGCGGAGGGCCGCGGCTCTTCGAGGACGGCCTGCCCACGGGGAGGTGGTCGCTGGCCGGGCACGCGGCCGGGGAGCACGGGGCGGTCCGGCTGGTCTACGACCGGATGAGGTGACCTCCCCCGGACGCCCGCCGGGTCGCGGACGCCCGCCGGAGCGCACGGCCCCGTGGCCGCTCCGGCGAGGCGGCCCGCTCACCGGCTCCGCCGACACTCCGTGCGCACAGGCCCGTGACCGTTTCCCGGTGCGGTCAGCGTCCCTTTCCGGGTTCCAGGGGCCTTCTGGGCCGTCCGGGGTGCCTGGGGTTTTCGGGATGTTCGAGGTACCCCGGGCTTCCGGAACCTATGGGGCCTATGGGGCCTCTGGGTCGTCCGGGGCGCTTGGGACCACCGGACCGTCCGTGGTTTCTGGGGAATCCGGCGCCTCCCGAGCGCCAGGGGTGTCCGCGACCCGCCACGTGCGCAGGCGTCCGCACATCCCGAACGCCCGGGGCCCCGGCTTCGGCTCGGTGCGCACCACGGCGGCCTCCCGCATGATCCCCGGGTCGCCCCCGGCCAGCGCCGCGAGCTGCTCCCGGGTCCGCTCCACCTCCCGTTCCACGCCCTCGCGCCAGATCTCCCGCCACTCCTCCACACGCGGCCTCACCACCTCCGCCGCGAGCCGGTGGAACTCCTCCAGCGCCCCCGTGCCCTCCGCCCGAACCGACGCGACCAGTTCCCAGTAACCCCGCAGGGCCAGGTCGCGCCGGGCCCGCGCCCGCTCCGCGCGCCGCTCCTCCGGCCCCTCCGCGGGCAGGGCCGCCGCGGCGGCGTAGGCCCCGGGATCGGCCAGCACCTCGCGGGGGAAGGTGAACACCGCGTCGCCCGCCTCGGGCAGGCCCGCGTTCTGCATGACCACGGTGATCTCCAGCCCGCCGGAGTTCACCAGCCGGTGCACCGTGCCCGGCGCGAACCACAGCACGGCACCGGCCGCGAGCGGATCGGCGGCCACGCCCTCCGGGGTGACCGTGTGCACCTCGCCCTCGCCCGCGACCACCACGTAGGCCTCCGACGACGCGGTGTGGACGTGCGGCGTGCCGCCGTGCAGGCCGTCGGTCGCCTCCCAGTCGTAGACCCGCAGGCCGCTGACGGCGGTGCCGCCGGGGAAGCGGGGCGTGCTCACGGCGCGTCCTCCTTCGGCGCGTACTCCCGCGCGAGCGCACCGACCTCGTCGGCGGCGCACACCCGGTCCACGAACACCAGGCGGTGGCGCAGGTTCAGCGTGTGGTCCGGCTCCAGGACGATCTCCTCGTCGAAGGACGGGGAGGGGCTGAACACGGGGAAGGGCTCGGTCCGCACGAACCACCTGATCGGGACGGACGCGCTCGTGGTCCCGGCGTAGGCCAGGACGGTCGCCCCGCCGTCGATCTCGTCGTGCTGGCCGCTGAAGGCGATCCAGTTCGCCTCCGTGCCCATGACGTCGGCGCCGGTGAGGCCGGTCGCGCTGACCACGTCGCCGCCGGTCCACGACCGGGGGCCGCGCCAGAAGAGCCCGGTGTAACCCGCGGCGGCGCGTCCGTGGGTGGTGGGGCTGCCCAGTTCGAGCGCCTCCCCGCGCACGTTGGTCAGCGAGGTCGCGAAGTCCAGCGCCCAGATCCCCCGTGCGCGGTCCGCCGAGTGGAACCGGTGCGTGCGCACCTCGGCGATCCACCGCTCGCCGCCCGAACTCGTCCAGGCCAGGCGCTCGGTGACCGAGACGCCGTCCCCGTCCCGGGCGACGGAGGTGAACCCCTCGTGGCTGATACCGCCGTTGTTGCCCAGCCACTGGTAGCCGTCGCCGCGGACGAAGGTCGGCCCTCCCCAGAAGTTCTGCCCCGAGACGTGGGACCAGGTCATCTGCAGGCCCTTGTGCCACCGGTGGTCCCACGGCCGGAACGCGGTCAGCGGCGCGCCGCTGAGCGTGCGCAGGGGGTGCAGGTAGGGCTTGGGGGACTCGGTGGCGGGGGAGTCGGAGCGCAGCACGTAGCGCGCGATCTCGACCCCGCCCACCGCCACGGTGAGCGCGTCGCCGCCTTCGGTCAGGGTGGGGGTCTCAGACACCTGTGGTCGCCTCCGTCCGGGTGAGGACGGCCGCGGCGGTGTCCGCGTCGCCCCCGTGCATCGCGTGGTAGAAGCCGTCGTCGGGGGTCAGGTCCCGCCGCCGCACCGCCGTGCCGGTCAGGGCCGACCGGTACATCCCCGCGACGAGTTCGAGTGCGCGCCGCCCGTCGGGGCCGCTGGCGCGGGGCCGCTCCCCGCGTTCCATCGCGTCGAGCAGCGCGGCGAGCTGGGCCCGGTGCGAACTCGGCTCGTCCTCCGCCGGCGGCCAGGACGCGACCGCGTCGGCGTCGCGCACGTGCGGCGCCGGGGTCCAGCGCCAGTGCGCGTTGTCGTAGCCGTAGAGGTGTTCCAGCTCGACCGTGGCGTGCTCGAAGTCGAAGCGCAGGTAGCTGGTCTCGCGGGGTGAGAGCAGGCTGTTGGCCACGGAGACGGTCGCGCCCGACTCCAGGCGCACGATCGCCATCGACACGTCCTCGGTCTCGGTGGGCCGCGCGGTCGTGGACATCACGGCCGTGACCTCGGACCAGTCGCCGAGCAGGGAGAGCATGAGGTCCATCTGGTGGATGCCGTGGCCCATGCTCGGACCGCCGCCCTCGGTCTCCCACCGGCCGCGCCAGGGGACCTCGAAGTAGTCCGGGGCGCGGAACCACAGGGTGTTGCACACGCCGACGAGCGGGCGGCCGAGCGTGCCCTCGGCGAGGTGGCGGCGCAGGCGCTCGGCGCCGGAGCCGAAGCGGTGCTGGAACACGTAGCTGACGAAGGGGCCGCCTCCGCCGTCGCGGCGTCCGCCGCCGGAAGCGTGCTCGCCGCGCCCCTCCGGACCGGGCCCGCCGGAACCGGGTCCGCCTGGAGCGCGCCCGCCGGAAGCCGGTCCGCCTGGACCGGACCCGCTTCCCTCGTGGGCGCTGACCTCGTCGTACTCGGCGAGGGAGAGCGCGGGCGGCTTCTCGCACCACACCCAGGATCCGGCGTCCAGGCTCGCGATCACCGCGTCCTTGTGCGCGACGGGCGGCGTGCACACGATCACCAGGTCGGGCGACTCGGCGCGCAGCAGGGCGTCGAGTTCGGTGTAGCGGCCGGGGACGCCCCACTCGTCGGCGGTCGCGGCCACGAGGGAGGCGTCGAGGTCGGCCAACGCGACCACGTCGACCCTGTCGCCCAGGGCGGCGAGCGCGGGCAGGTGCCTGCCCCGGGCGATGCCGCCGCTTCCGACGACGGCTACGCGAATCGGTGAACTGGGACTCGGCACTGGCACACCCCTCGGATCACGAACCCATGGTGAACGTTCACTCTCTGCGGCCGGGTCTAAAATAGTGATCGTTCACATCCGCGGTCAAGACCGCCCCCGCCGACGGACGCCGCCGACGGGCCCCGCCGAAGGAGGAGTCGATGGCCGAGCCCGAACCGCCGAGGCGTCGACCGACCATCATGGAGGTCGCCCGCCTGGCGGGCGTCTCCCACCAGACCGTCTCGCGCTACCTGCGCTTCGAGGGCGGCCTCAGGGAGGCGACCCGCGAGCGCGTCGACGCCGCGGTCCGGGAGCTCAACTACCGCCCCAACCTCGTGGCCCGGTCGATGCGCACGCGCCGGACCGGGCGCCTGGCGATCCTGCTGCCCGGCGTGCCCACCGCCAGCCCGAGCCGGTTGCTCGCCGGGGCCATCGCGACCGCCCACGCGGAGGGCTTCGTCGTCGAGGCGGTGAGCATGGACGGCGGGGTCGGGGCCCGGACCGAGCGCATGCTCGAACTCGCCGGCTCGGGCCAGGTGGAGGGCATCCTCTCCCTGGCCCCCGTCGCTCCCGACAGCCTCCGGGGCGCGGGCGAGGGCGCCTCCGTGGTCGTCTCCGCCGACTACGACGACGAGATGCGCGGCCTGGGCGAGATCGCCGACGGGTCGATCGTCGCCGACCTCGTCGAGGGGCTGGCCAAGGCCGGGCACCGGCGCTTCCTGCACGTGTCCGGCCCCCTCCAGTACGCCTCGGCGCGGGGGCGCAGGCAGACCTACCTGGAGGCGGTCGAACGCCTGGGGCTGGAGTCCCACGGCGTGGTCGACGGCGACTGGTCGGCCGAGTCCGGGGCCGAGGCCGTGCGCTCCCTGCCCGAGGACAGCGGGGTCAGCGCCGTCATCGCGGGCAACGACGTGGTCGCGGCGGGCGTGGTCCGCGGGGCGATGGAGCGCGGGTGGAGCGTCCCGGGCGACCTGAGCGTGACGGGGTGGGACAACAACCCGGTGGGCGCCTACCTGTCGCCCTCGCTCACCACGGTCGACGTGGACCTCGAACGGCTGGGCGGCAACGCCGTGCGCCGCCTGGTCGCGGCCGTGCGGGGCACGGTGGCGGAGGTCGGGACCGAACCGCTCAACACGATCCTGTGGCGCGAGTCCACCGGCCCGGGCCCCTGGCGCTGACGGCGGACCCTGGCCGGGCGCCCGCCCGCCAGGTACCCGCCCGCCAGGCACCCGCCGGGTGAGGGCCGTCCGGTGACCGGGCCGGTCGTCCGCCGCGGCCGCACCCCGTCTCGCCGGACCCGGGCGCGACCCGCGGGCGTCGGGTCCGGGCGGCCCTCCGCCCCGCGCGGGACTGTGCGATGTGACACCGCGCAGGTAACGGCGTATGACGTGCGTGTTTCGGAAGTGTCGCGTACCGGGCGGCCGTTGTGCACATGCCTATCGCCGCGTGCGCAATCCGCTGCGAATCGCCATTGTTCGCCAGCTCACAGTTGCTGCAACCTGGAATGAAATCCCAGGTGGGGACGGCGTGGACCGTGCGGGACCATCGAGGGGGACCGCGTGCGCCCACCACGGCGCGGACGGGTCCGCGCCCGCGGCCGAAGGCCCGCGCGCGCCTTCGCAGGTCCGGTCCGTCCGCGCGGCGCGTCGGGTTCGCCCGGCGGGCCCGGTACGTCCGTTCGGTCCGCCCGTCCGGCGGATCCGTCGCGTCCGGCCGCGCGCCCCGCCCGGGACCCCGGCGCCGCAGCCGTCCCAACCGCTCCACCCCACGGAGAACGCCTCCAGCATGCTCGACCTCAAACTGACCAACGCCCGCATCCGCACGGTCGACGACGACCGGCCCTTCGCCACGGCGCTCGGCATCGCCGCCGGGCGCGTCCTCGGCCTGGACGAGGAGGTCGCCGACCTGCCCGCGCGCAGAACGGTCGACTGCGGCGGCGCCGTGGTCGTCCCCGGCTTCGGGGACGCGCACAACCACATGGCGTGGTTCGGCCAGTCGCTCGCCGAACTGGAGCTGGAGACGGTCTCCACCCTGGACGCCCTCCACGACGCGGTCGCCCGCGCGGCCGCGACGCTGCCCGAGGGCACGTGGATCGTCGGCTCCGGCTACGACGACGCCCTGCTCGGCGCACACCCCGACCGCCACGGCCTCGACCGGGCCGGGGGCGGCCGACCCGTCTGGCTCAAGCACCGCTCCGGCCACATGTGCACCGTCAGCAGCGCGGTCCTGCGCCAGGCCGGGATCGACGCCGCCGTGTCCGACACCGCCGTGGCCGACCCGGACGGGGGAGTGATCGTGCGCGACGGCGCGGGCGCCCCCACCGGCCTGCTCCAGGAGCGCGCGCAGGAACTGGTGACCGCGCTGGTCATGCCCTACCCGGTGGCCGAACTCGCCGACGCGCTCGCGCGCGCCTCCCGGGTCTACGCCTCCGAGGGCCTCACCCACGTCGTCGAGGCGGGCATCGGGCGCGGGCTGATCGGCCGCACCCCCGTGGAGGCCGCCGCCTACCAGCTCGCCCGCGACCGCGGCGAGCTGCTTCCCCGGGTCGAGCTCATGGTCGCCGCCGACAACATGCACCCGCTGGGCGGGCACGCCGACGATGGGCTCGACACCGGCATCGACCTGGGTCTGCGCACCGGCTTCGGTGACGACCGGCTGCGCCTGGGGCCGATGAAGATCTGGCTCGACGGATCCCTCATCGGCCGCACCGCCGCCGTCACCGAACCGCTCTGCGGGCACGGCCACGGCGTGTACCAGAACTCCCCGGAGGAGATGCGCGCGCTGGTCGTGGCCGCCCACCGGGCGGGGTGGCGCGTGGCCGCGCACGCCATCGGCGACGACGCCGTCGACGTCGCCCTGGAGGCGTTCGCCGAGGCGCAGCGGTCGCTGCCGCGCCCCGACGTGCGCCACCGCATCGAGCACGCGGGCGTGGTGCGCCCGGACCAGCTTCCCCGCATCGCCGAGGCGGGCCTGGTCCCCGTGCCCCAGCCCCGGTTCCTGTACGCCCTGGGCGACGGCATGGCCGCCGCCGTGGGCCCGGACCGCGTGCCCTGGCTCTACCGGCACCGGTCCTTCCTCGACCACGGGCTGCGCGTCCCGGGCAGCTCGGACCGGCCGGTCGCCCCGGGCGCACCGCTCCTGGGCATGGAGTCGATGGTGGAGCGCGCCACCGCCTCGGGAACCGTCCTGGCCGCCGACGAGCGTGTCAGCGCCGAGCAGGCCCTGCGGGCCTACACCATGGACGCGGCCTGGGCCAGCCACGACGAGCACCGCAGGGGCAGCCTGACCCCCGGCAAGCTCGCCGACCTGGTCGTTCTGGACCGGGACCCCGTGGACACCGCGGAGGAGGGTATCGGCACGATCCGCGTCCTGGCGACCCTCGTCGGTGGGGAGTGCGTGCACGGCGCGGAGAACTTCGACGGTCTGGCCTGACCCGGCCCGACACGGCCGGTTTGGCCTGACCTGGGCGGGTCCGGCCTGACCCGTTCCGGGCTGTCCCGACCCGTGTCCGACGGGCGGAGCCGGACGCATGTCCGCCCGGTTCCGCCCCATCCCCTGAACACCGCGCCGCCGCCGGCGCGGACAGCGAATAGGAGAACAACGATGAGTGACCTCGACCCAGAGGCGACCGAGGAGCGCCCGGCCCGGGGCGGGCCGGAGGTGAGCGGTCGCGAGGCGGGCCGGATCGCTTTCGCGGCCTTCGTCGGCACCGCCCTGGAGTGGTACGACTACTTCCTCTTCGGCACGGCCGCCGCGCTCGTGTTCAACCGGCTGTACTTCACGACGCTGGACGCCACGGCCGCCACCCTGGCCGCGTTCGCCACCTTCGGCGTCGGCTTCGTCGCGCGTCCGCTGGGCGCGGTGCTGTTCGGCTGGATGGGCGACCGGATCGGGCGGCGACCGGCGCTGCTGATCACGGTGGTCTCCATCGGCGTGGCCACCGGCCTCATCGGCCTGCTGCCCGACTTCGCCTCGATCGGCATCGCCGCTCCGCTGCTGCTGGCCCTGCTCCGGCTCGTGCAGGGCGTCGCGGTCGGCGGCGAGTGGGGCGGCGCGGTGACCATCGCCGTCGAGCACGCCCCGCCGGAGAAGCGCGGGCGCTACGCGGCCCTGCCGCAGATCGGGTCGCCGGTGGGCACCCTGCTCTCCTCGGGGGCCTTCTCGCTGGTCCTGCTCCTGCCCGCCGAGCAGTTCGACTCCTGGGGCTGGCGCCTGCCGTTCCTGGCGGCGTTCCCGCTGCTGCTGATCGCGGTCTACATCCGCCAGAAGGTGGAGGAGTCGCCGGTCTTCGAGGAGATGGAGAAGCAGGAGGCGCGTTCCAAGGTCCCCGCGATCGACGTGTTCCGCCACGCGTGGGGCAGGCTCCTCATCGCGATCGCGTCCGCCATGCTGGGCGTCGGCGGCTTCTACGTCATGACGACGTTCGCCATCAGCTACGGCACCGACACCCTCGGGCTGTCGCGCAGCCTCATGGTCAACGCCACCCTGGTCGCCGCGGTGGTGCAGATCGGGGTGATCGTCTACTTCGGGCGCCTCGCCGAGAAGCTCGGCCCCGGACGCGTCACCATGTGGGGCGGTATCGCCACCGCGGTGATCGCCTTCCCGGTGTTCTGGATGATCGACACCGCCTCGCCGGTGCTGGTGGTGCTGGCGGTGGCCGCGGGCGTGGGGTTCCTGTCCATCGCCTACGCGGTCTCCGGCGCGCTGCTCACCGAGCTGTTCCCGGCGCACCTGCGCTACAGCGGCGTCGCGCTGGCCTACAACCTGGCCGGCGCCCTGAGCGGTTTCCTGCCGTTCATCGCGACGGCCCTGCTGGAGAGCGCGGACGGCCGGTCCTGGGTGGCCTCGGCGCTGTTCCTGGGGATCGCCCTGGTCACGGCGGTCGGCGGCTTCTACGGGGAGCGCCTGCGCGTGCGCGACGACGTGGTGGTGCGCTGACCCGGCGGAGGAGAACGCGGCGGGCGGCGGCCGGGGTTTCCCGGCCGCCGCCCGTTCGGCGTTCCGGCCCCGGACGCACCGAGGGGCCCGCGCACGTCGCGCGGGCCCCTCGGCGCTCTCCGGCTCAGGCGCCGGGCGGTGCGCTCACGCGCGTCCGGGCGTGTAGGACCCGTCGGCCGCCAGCTCGCCCGCGCCGAGCCGCCGGACCACGTCGGTGAGCACCGCCAGGCCCGCGACCAGGTCGGAGTCCCCGGTGTACTCGCCCTCGTTGTGGGACACGCCCCCGACCGAGGGCACGAAGAGCATGACCGTGGGCACGCGCTCCTTCATGTTGATCGAGTCGTGCCCGGCCACGGTCATGACCTCGCCGCTGCTCAGGCCCAGGCTCCGGGCGCTGGCGCGGGCCAGGGCCACGCCCTCGGGCTGGTAGGGGTTGACGCCCCAGGAGTGGGAGAGGGTCTGCTCGACGGTGACGGAGGCCGCCGCCTCGATGCGGGCGACCTGCTCCTGGAGCAGCCGGTCGGCCTCGGCGAGCACCTCCTCGTCGTGCGAGCGCAGGTCGAGCAGCAGTTCGGCGCGCGAGGGCACCACCACCGGCGAGTTCGGGTAGACGTCGAGCTGGCCCACGGCCGTGTGCAGGACCCCGGGGAACCGGTCGGCCAGCTCGCGTGCGGCGACGACCAGCATGGAGGCGCCCACGAGGGCGTCGCGGCGGTCGGCCATCACGGTCGCCCCCGAGTGCGCCTGCTCCCCGTGGACGGTGACCGCGTACTTGCGCGCGGCCCAGCTCGCGCTGACCAGGCCGATCGTGGTGGAGGACTCCTCCAGGACGCGTCCCTGCTCGACGTGGATCTCGGCGCAGAAGGCGGCCTCGGGGCCGTCGCCCTCCCCGAGGAAGCCCGTCGGGGCCAGGGCCTCGGCCACCGTGACCCCGGCAGCGTCCCGCGCGGCCAGCGCCGTCTCCAGCGGGAGCGCGCCGGTGTAGACGGCGCTGCCCATCATGGAGGGCGTGAAGCGCGAGCCCTCCTCGTTGAACCAGTTCACGACCGCGAGGTTGTACACGGCGTCGGGGGCTCCGGCAGCGGCCTGCTCGGCGATCCGGAAGACGGCGTGGGCGGCGGCCAGCACGCCGTAGGCCCCGTCGTAGCGCCCCGCCGTGGGCTGGGAGTCCATGTGCGAGCCGACGACCACGTAGGGGGCGCCCGGCACCCGCTCCAGCAGGCCGAACTGGTTGCCGACGCGGTCGTAGACCACCCGCAGCCCCCGCTCGGCCAGGAGTCCCTCCAGCCACCGCCGCTGGGCGACGTCGGGCCCGGTGGCGGCCTGCCGGTCGACGCCCCCCGACGGCATGGCGCCGAAGGCGCTCATGGCCCGGAAGTCCTCCAGGAAGCGGGCGTCTGCGGACGACGCGTCCTGCGACGGGCCCTGTTCGTGTGCGGTCATGGCGGTGTTCCTCTCGGAGAACGTCGGTGACGGGGGCCGGGCGTGGGCCACGTCCATCCTCGCCAGGCGCCCCGCGCCGCTCAATCGTCATCCACCCAAGATTCCCCCGGGGCGCTGTGCATGTGCACATAGACTCGGTGCCGGGTGTCGCGCCCTGGACACTGGACACCGGGTGCCGGGTGCCGGGTGCCGGGTGCCGAGCGCTGAACGCCGGTGGCACACGCCCCGCGCCGGGCACCGAACGCCGGTGCCGCGCGTCGCGTGCCCCGCGCTGAACGCCGGTATCGCGCACCGGACACCGAACGCCGCCGAGACGCACGAAGGGAGGCGGCCGTGGCGGACCACGCGGAGCAGCCCCCGCCCGCCGACGAGCCCCGTTCCTGGGCGGGCATGGTCGAGCTGCTCGCCGAGGATCGGGAGAACCTCGTCGAGGACTTCCTCCAGCGCCTGGCGGCCCTGGGCAACTACACCGACGGCATGGTCCCCGACTCCGACCTGCGCCAGAGCGCGACGGAGACCTTCGACATGCTCACCCGGCGGATCGCCGGAGTGCCCCTGCCGGACCACCTGCGCGACCTCTCCACCCGCCTGGGCGTGCGCCGGGCCCGCCAGGGCGTGGCGCGCGAGCACCTGCTGGAGGCGGTCCGGCTCGACTTCCGCGTGCTCTGGGCGGGCCTGGTGCGCGCGGGCGGGCCCGGCTCCTCGCAGATCCTCGTGCTGCACGCCGAGGAGATCCTCACCACGGTCGAGCAGTACATCAGCGACGTGCAGGCCGCCTTCCTGGAGGAGCGGGCCGCCCTGGAACGCGACTCCCGGGCCGCGGCGGCCCAGGCGTTCTCCCGGCTGCTCAACTCCGGGAGCCGGGCCGCCGCCGTGGCGTCCGAGGTGGCGGGCACTCTCGGGCTCCCCGAGCACGGGACCTTCGACGTGGCCTTCGTCGTGCCGCCCCCGGAGCGGGAGCAGCGGCCCGCGGCCCGCGTCCGCGAACGCGGCGGGGGCCTGGCGTGGGAGTTCGACGACGGCGTCGCCCTGGTGCGCGAGACCGGGCGCACGCCGTGGCCGGACCTGCCCCCGGGGGCCTCGGGGGGACTGGTCGCGCGGGTGCGGGGGCTGGCCGCGGTCCCCGCCTCCGTCGAGGCGGCCCGCGTCCTGTCCGGCTACGCCGACACCGGCGGCGGGTTCGTCCGGGAGGAGGACGTCTGGTCCGCCATCGCCCACGACCAGCTGCGCGGCCTGATCCCCGGTTTCGGACGCGACCGGGTGGAGCGCTTCGAGCGGCTCGACGGGGACAGCCGGGCGCGGCTGCTGGAGACGCTGGCCCACTACACCGCCACGGGGTCGGTCAAGGCCACCGCCGAGGCCCTGTACTGCCACCGCAACACGGTGGTCAACCGGCTCCAGGCGTTCCGCGAGACCACGGGCCTGGACCTGACCGTCCCGGCCGAGGCCGCCCAGGCCCTGGTGCTGTTCTCGGGCAGCGGGAACGCCGGGCGCGGGTGAGGTCCCCTGAGACCACTGGGGTCTCCTGAGGTCCCCTGAGGCCACTGGGGTCCCCGCGCACAGCACGGGCGGCCCGGGAGGCGATCCCGGGCCGCCCGTGACGGCCTCCGTGCGCTGAGGGGTTCTTCGAGGAAGGCGAGTGGGGACGCCGTCAGTTCACGCGCACCGCCGTGAAGACCTCGGCCTTGTCCCCGTCCTCGTCCACCGTCCGGCCGGTGGAGGCGAAGTCGAAGGAGGCGTCCTCACGCTTGAAGCGGTAGCTCTTCTTCGGTGAGGCCACCTTGGTGAAGGTCCCGTCGAGGTCGCGGATGCCGACGAAGTCGACGGTGTCGGGGACGACCAGCTTGATGCGCTTCATGCTCGGCTGGGTGATCCGCATGCTTCCTCTTTCTTGCTCGGTACTCCTCCTGTGTGACGGCAGCACTCTCCGTCTGGTGTCCAGGTCATTCCCCATAACGGAACGATAAAAATCAGGACAGTGATTTTCGTGTGCTCCGTGTCGCTCCGACGGCGTGCGCCGAACCCGGGTGAACGTGGCGAAAGGAGTGTGTGAACTGGGAGAACGTCCTGTCGTAGCCGAGGCGGGGCCGGGTCCCGAGTCGGGCAATCTACCCAGGGCCACAAAGGGGTTTCTTTTCTGACCGAAAACCGTCCCGTGGTTGTGCCCGCGGCGCGCCCGACCTCAGCCGCCCGTGTTGAGCCACCAGACGGAGAGGTTGAGCGCGGTCGCGAACGCCGTCCAGGCCCAGTAGGGCACCAGCAGGACCGCCGCCCAGCGGGACCGGCGCGCGAACAGCACGATGGTCGCCGTCAGCGCCGCCACCAGCAGGCAGATGTCGACCAGGGCCGCCCCCCGCAGACCGGCGGCGAAGAACAGCGGCGTCCACGCGGCGTTCAGCGCGAGCTGGACGAAGTAGAGCGACAGCTCCGTGCGGGCGCCGCGCCAGCCGTGGCGGCGCCAGACCAGCCACCCCGACACGGCGATCATGGCGTACAGCGTCGTCCACACCGGGCCGAACACCCAGGAGGGCGGGGCCCACGAGGGCTGGCGCAGGGCGGCGTACTCGGCGGCGGTGCTGGTGCTGGAGAGCACCCCGACGAGCGCGGCGGCGGTGACGGCGGCGGCGAACCCCGCCAGGCCCAGCAGGGACGCGCGGGTGGACGGGGCGTGCGAGGCGGTTGCGGCGGTCATGGCTTCTCCCCGTGGTCGGCGGTCGGCGTCTGGTCGGTGCGGGCGCCCGGTCCGTGTCGGAACCCGGCCGGTGACGACACCCGGCCGGTGCCGGAGCCCGGTCGTGTTGGTGCCGGTGCCGGTGCCGGTGCCCGTGCGGAAGCGGTCCGAGCGGTCCGAGCGGTCCGCGACCGTGTACCCCTGTACCGCTACCTCCGATCTTTGCTCACTAAACAAGTATCTTGGAAAGCGTGAAGAAAAAGAACCGGGAACGCGGCCGTGCCAAGAGGGCGCTGGGGATCGCCGCGCTCGCCCTGGCGCTCCTGCTCGTCCTCGCGGTCGGCGGCTTCGCCGTCTGGGCGCTCAACCCCTACCAGGCGCAGCCGCGGGCGCTGCGGGAGGCGGTGGCCACCCCCGGCGTGGACGTGGCCGCGTCCGACGACGCCGTGGTCGTCGCCTCCACCCACGCCCCGCCCGAGGCCGGAGTCGTCTTCTACCCGGGCGCACGCGTCGCACCCGAGGCCTACGCCGCGCCCTGGGCGCGGATCGCCGCCGACAGCGCCGTGCGGGTGGTCATACCCCGGATGCCGCTGAACTTCGCGGTGTTCGACACCGACCGCGCCGACCGCGCCATCGCCGACCACGGCGACGGCGTCGACGCGTGGTACGTGGGCGGGCACTCGCTGGGCGGCGCGATGGCCGCCTCCCACCTCGGCGGGCGCACGGACGACACGGTCGTCGGACTGGTCCTATGGGGCTCCTACGCCACGGAGGGCGCGGGCCTGGCCGGGCGCGGGGACCTCGCGGTCATCTCGGTCTCGGGCGGCCGCGACGGCCTTTCCGATCCGGCGACGGTCGAGGAGAACCGCGCGAACCTGCCGCCCGACGCGCACACGCGCGAGATCCAGGGGATGAACCATGCCCAGTTCGGCGCCTACGGGGCCCAGCCGGGAGACCTGCCCGCCGACATCGGCGACGCCGAGGCCCACCGCCGCCTCGCCGCGGTGATGAGCGACTTCCTGGACCGGTAGGACCCGTACATGCCAGGAGTCCGTACCCCCGAGGCGGTACGGACTCCTGGCACGCGGGGGATGCGCGCCTCACGCGGCCGCGGAGCGGGAACCGCGGACCAGCACCACGGCGGCCAACAGGGCGTCCTCCGCCTCGTCCAGGGCGGCCCGGACGTGGTGCCCGTCGGGGGCGGAGTGCACGGCGATGAGCGCGTGCGCCGCACACATCGCCGCCTCCGCCGCCGCACCCGGCCGCGAGGGGGCCGGGTCGGTCGCCCACTGCCAGTCGCTGACGGTCCGCTCCATCCTGCGGTACAGCAGGGCCTGCCCCACCTCCCGGTCCTGTACCGCGTGGGCCCACGCGTTCGGGGCGCCCTCGCCGGGGCGCACCGAACCCGGTCCGGCCTGGATCTCCGCCGCGGCGATCAGGCTCTGCACCAGCGCGGGCACGTCCTCCTCGTTCGCGCCTGCGCTGCGGTGCTGGGGATCGAACACGGGAGGGAGCCCCAGAGCGGTCAGCGCGCGCACGATCGGTCCGGGGTCGCCGATACCCTGCGTCATCTCAACCTCCGGCTGTCTGCTTTGGCACATCCCCAGCCCTCTACCCAGTCATCCGCTACTTCCCGAACGCATTCCCCGCGTTTTCGTCGAAAAACTCCGGCGGGTACTACGGAGGTGCAACGACCCGGCCTCGGGCAGGGTTCCTGCGGACGCCGTACGTGTCGGTTCCGGCAGCACCGTCGGCGCCGGAGGCGGCGTCGGGGAGGGCGGACCCGCGCGGGGAGCGGAGCCCGTGGGCTGGAGCGGCTCACCCGGCGAGGAAGCCGCCCAGGGCCGCGGCCAGCTCCTCAGGGGCCTCCTCGGCGACGTGGTGTCCGGAGTCGATGCCGTGGCCGCGGACGTCGTCCGCCCAGGTCCGCCAGACGTGCAGCGGATCGCCGTACAGGTCCTCCAGGTCGTCCCGCAGCGACCACAGGACCAGCGCGGGGCACCGGATACGCGTCCCGGCGGCGCGGTCGGCCTCCTCGTGCGCCCTGTCGACGGTCAGACCGGCGCGGTAGTCCTCCAGCATCGCCCGCACCACCTCGGGGTCGCGCACCGCCCGCCGCCACTCCTCGTGGTTCTCCCGCCCCATGCTCTCGGGGTCACCGGTGTACCAGCGGTCGGGATCGGCGTTGATGACGCGCTCGGGCACCTCCGGCTGGGCGAAGAAGAACCAGTGCCACCACCGCGTGGCGAACTCGGGCGTGATCCGCGACAGGTGCTCGCTGATGGGCAGGCAGTCGATGAGCGCCACCCGGGAGACCAGGTCGGGGTGGTCCAGGACCAACCGCAGGGCCACGTAGCTGCCCCGGTCGTGGCCGACGAGCGCGAACCGGTCGTGGCCCAGCACGCGCATCACCTCCACCATGTCGGCGGCGACCGCGCGTTTGGAGTGGCTGGTGTGGTCCGGCGAGGGCGCGGGGCCGCGCGAGCGCCCGTAGCCCCGAAGGTCGGCGCAGACCACGGTGAAGCCCCGCTCGACCAGGAGGGGCGCGACGCGGTGCCAGGTCGCGGAGGTGCGGGGGTGGCCGTGCAGCAGCAGCACGGCCGGGCCCCGGCCGCCGTGGCGCACGAAGACGGTCGCGTCGCCGAGCGGGACGTGCTGGGAGGTGAAACCCTCGAACATCGCCCCAGTATCCCCGTCGCCGCGCCGCCGGTACAGGCCTCCGGCGAGGGAGAGGGAGAGGGGGCAGGGAGAGCGGAACCGCGCGGCCGCGCGCGGAGACGGCTCGCCTCCGGGGCGGGTACGTGCGCCAGCACCCCCGGCCCGCGCGGCCGCGCGCGGAGACGGCTCGCGGGGCCGCCGCCCGGCCGGACGCGGGGCCCGGCCGGATCGGCCGCAAGGGCCTCTGTTCGGGGCTCCTCCACCGGTCGGACCGCCCCCCTGCGGGTGCGGGGCGGTCCGACGGGTCGGGTGTGCGTCACGGGCGCGACCACGGAAGGTGGCGGGCCTGGTCGGACCGGCCGCTCAGTCCTCGGCGTTGACCTTCGCGACGAGCTCTTCGAGGTCGTCCAGCCCCACCGGGCCGAAGCTCGCCAGGCGGCGGATCGGGATCGAGGCCATCATGCGCACCATGTCCATCCCCATGGCGTTGGCGGAGCCGTCGGCAGCCACCGGAGGCGTGAAGGCCTGCGCGAGGAGGGCCGCCGCCCCGGGGTCGGCCATCACCTCGCCCAGCGTGGAGTCGAGCGTCACCGGCAGGCGCAGCGCGTCGCCCTCGACGGCGATCGTCGCCGTGGCCCGCAGGTCGCGGCTCGACGCGCCCGCCGACACCACGTACTCGCCGCCCTCGACCACCCAGCGGTCGGCCCGCACCTCCCAGTACGCCAGGTCCTCGCGGGACAGCAGGACGCTGACGCGCTCGCTCCGCCCGGGCTCCAGGGTCACGCCCGTGAAGCCCTTCAGCTCACGTGGGGCCCGGGACACGGCCGAGTCGGGCTTGGCGACGTAGAACTGCACGACCTCGCGCCCGGCCCGGTCCCCGGTGTTGGTCACGGTCAGGTGAGCCGTGACGCCGGTGCCGTCCTGCTCCAGTTCGAGGTCGGAGTAGGCGAAGCTCGTGTACGACAGGCCGTGCCCGAAGGGGAAGGCCACCTCCATGTCGCGGGCGTCGTACCAGCGGTAGCCCACGTACAGGCCCTCGCCGTAGAGCACCGCGGAGTTCTCGCCGGGGAAGTTCAGGTACGCGGGGGTGTCCTGCAACCGGACCGGCACCGTCTCGCCGAGCCGCCCGGACGGGTTGACCCGGCCGAACAGCACGTCGGCGATCGCTCCGCCGCCCGCCTGGCCCAGGAGGGCCCCGTCCAGGACCGCGGGGGCCAGCTCTGCGACCGGGGCGAGCCGCAGCACGCCGCCGTGGGAGAGCACGACGACCGTCCGGGGCTGCGCCCGCACGACGGCCGCGAGCAGGGCGAGCTGTTCGGCGGGGAGTTCGATGTGCTCCCGGTCGAAGCCCTCGGACTCCTGGTGCTCGGCCAGGCCCAGGAAGACCACGGCGGTGTCCGCCGCGGTCGCGGCGCGCACCGCCTCCTCGCGCAGGCCCGCCGCGCCGCCCGGTTCCGGGCTGTCCGATTCCGTGCCGCTCCGCGTCTCCGTACCGCTCTGTGTCTCCGCGCCGTCCGGCGTCTCCGGGTCACCCGCTTCCACGGCGCCCTGCGCCTCGGTGGTGTACCCGGGGGCGAAGGTGACCGTGCCGGAACCGGCCAGGGCGCGGATCTCCTCCAGCGGAACGTCCACGCGCGTCGGGTTCACGTGGGAGCTGCCGCCGCCCTGGTAGCGCGGGTTCCGGGCGAAGCCGCCGATCACCGCGACGGACCCGTCCGGCGCGAGCGGCAGGAGCGCGCCGTCGTTCCTGAGCAGGACGACGCACCGCGCCGCCACCTCGCGGGCGAGGGCGTGGTGGGCCTCGACGTCCCGTGCGCCGACCTCGAGGGTTCGCGCGGAGTCCGCCGCGCGGTCCTGGTGGGAACCGCGCGCCCTGGCGGCCAGGGCGGCCACGCGGGAGGCGGCCGTGTCCACGTCCTCCGCCGAACAGGCCCCGCTCTCCACGGCCGCGACGAGCCGCGCGTCGCTCGCGCCGCCGTCGCCGGGCATCTCCAGGTCCAGCCCGGCGGCGACCGCCGCGGGCCGGTCCTGCACCGCGCCCCAGTCGCTCACGACCACGCCGTCGAAGCCCCACTCCTGGCGCAGCACCGTGGTGAGCAGCCAGTGGTTCTCCGAGGCGTAGACGCCGTTGATGCGGTTGTAGGAGCACATCACGGTCCACGGGGCGGACGTGCGCACGACCTTCTGGAAGGCGCGCAGGTAGATCTCGCGCAGCGTGCGCGGGTCGATGTCGGAGCTGGAGCGCATCCGGTCGTGCTCGGCGTTGTTGGCGGCGAAGTGCTTGAGCGAGGCGCCCACGCCGGTGCTCTGGAGGCCGCTCACCCAGGCCCCGCCCAGGACGCCGGTGAGGAGGGGGTCCTCGGAGAAGTACTCGAAGTTGCGCCCGCCGCGCGGGTCGCGCTTGATGTTGATCCCCGGGCCCAGGAGCACGTCGACGCCCAGCACCCCGGCCTCGGCTCCCAGGGCCGCGCCCACCCTGTGGACCAGGTCGGGGTCCCAGCTCTGGGACAGGCCGACGGCGGGCGGGAAGCAGGTCGCGGGCAGGCTCTCGGAGAGGCCCAGGTGGTCGGTGGCGCCGGCCTGTCGGCGCACCCCGTGCGGACCGTCGGTGAGCACGAGCGAGGGGACGTCCCCCACGGCCTTGGTCGTCCAGAAGTCGGCGCCGCTGCTCAGCGAGGCCTTCTCCGCCGGTGTGAGCCCGCTCAGGCCGGGGTTCGGGTCGTGGGTCATGGGTGCTCGCTCCTGTCCAGGGGAAACGGAGGGCGGTGGCGCGTCCGTGCGAAAACAGTACGCCATGCGGTTTTCGCGCGGCAAGTGCTACAGTCGCGCCATGGCAAGACGAGGTTCCTACGCGAAGGGCGTGGCCAAGCGCGGGGAGATCCTCGACGCGGCGCTCACCGTCATCGGACGCGACGGGTACAGCCGCGCGACGGTGCGCGAGCTCGCCGACGCGGTCGGACTCAGCCAGAACGGCCTGCTGCACCACTTCGGGAGCAAGGAACGGCTCTTCGTGGAGGTGCTGCGCCACCGCGACGAGCTCGACCGGCTGACCTACGGGGAGGGCGCGCGGCAGCGCTCCGGCGCTGTCGGCCAGGACGCCGACGCCGTCGACCGGCTTCCTGACGACCCGCTCCCTGATGACCAGCGCCCCGATGCTCCCGGCCGGGGCTCCGGGGCGGTGGGCCAGGACGCCGACGCCGTCGACCAGGGATCCGATGCCGTCGGCCGGGGCGTTGACGCCGTCGACGGGCGTCCCGGGGCCGTGGGCGGACACCCCGACATCGCGGATTCGCTGGTCCGGCTGGTCCGGCACAACGCCGAGGTGCCCGGCCTCGTGCAGCTGTACTCGCGCCTGTCCGCGGAGGCCGCCGAGGAGGGGCACCCCGCCCACGACTTCTTCCAGGAGCGCTACGCCAGGGCCCGCGGGTTCATCGCGGAGGAGATCCGGCGCCTCCAGGACGAGGGGCGGCTTTCCCCCGAGCAGGACGCCGACCGCCTGGCGGTCCTGGGCGTGGCCCTCATGGACGGCCTACAGGCGCAGTGGGCCTACGACTCCGGCGTCGACATGGCCGACCACATGTCCTACTTCCTCGGCCTCGTCGGTCTGCCGCCCTCCTCGCGGAACCCGGCGGACGAGGGGCCCGGCCTCTGAGGGCTCGGCCGCTCGGCCGCGGTCTCAGACGGGCGCGCCGCCCATGCTGTACCCGCCCTCCTCGGTCCAGGGGACCTCGGCGTCCTCGACCCGGACGCTCCAGCGCGCGTCGGGCAGGGCCCCGCGCAGCCGGGTGAGCGCCTCCAGGTAGTGCCGCAGCTGGCACAGGAGCGGTTCGACGCCGCAGGTGTGGTGGGGGAGCTTGCTGGAGCCGGCCAGTACCTCGCCCTCCGACAGGTGGCGGTCGTCGTACGTGCCGAGCCCCTCGAACACCTCCTCCGGCCGCTGGTGGGACCCGGGCACCTCGCCCACGGCGTGCCACCGGGGCAGCAGCGCGGCGGCCTCCTCCATGAGAGCCCTCTCGCCCTCGGCGAGCGCCTCGGCGGCCAGGGCGTGCTCGCGTGCGTCCAGGGGGGTGGCGCGCGTGGCGCTGTAGTAGAGCGAGACGCCCATGGTCCTGCCTCCGCGGTGGGGGAAAAGGTGTGGGACCGAGCGTAGGGCCGTGCGCCGACGTCCCGGTCTGCGGGGGCGGACCCCCGGGTTCCCCGCGGGTTCCGCGATGCGCGTGTCGGGCCCGGTCGTGTGGTGGTTTCGGCGGGGTCCGGGGGAGCGGATTCCGTTGTGGTTCGGGAGGTTTTGAGGTGATACGGGCGCGAGCGTGGTACGGTTATGAAAATCATTTCCATGCAGTCTGTGTCACATGACCGGAGGCCCGTGACGTGTCTGGAGGCAGGCGACGGCGCCGAGTGCCGGGGGCGGCGGGCACGCCGTTCGCCGTGAGGACCGATCGGACGGCTGTCTGAGATGCCCCGGGTGTCCCAGTACGACGACGTCGTCCTCAAGGCCCTGGGGCGGAGCACGCGCTTCCGCAGCTGCCAGGAGATCCACCTCGCCCTCTCCGGAGGGCGTTCCCGTGCCCGCAGGCCGCCCAGCCTGTCCACCGTCTACCGCACGCTCCACCGGCTGGCGGAGGAGAGCGTCCTCGACACCCTCCACTCGCCCGAGGGAGAGCGCCTCTACCGGCTGTGCAGGACCTCCTCCCGGCACCACCACCTGCTGTGCCGGGTCTGCGGGCGGGTGGAGGACATCGCGCAGGCGGACGAGCTGGGAAGCGTCGTCGAACGTATCCGCGAGGACAGCGGTTACGGCTCCCTGGACTACTCCTTCGAGCTGTCGGGCGTGTGTCCGGGCTGCACCTAGGCAGCGGCCGAAGGGGTGAGCCGAACGGTTCCCTTCGCCGTACCGCAGGTCAGACCGCTCACGTCACACCGGAAACCTTTTCGGTCAGCTCGCGAGTCGGTCAGCCCACAGGGCGGGACCGGTTCGCCAGCCACGGACCGCCGGGCCCCGCTGCCGCATTCCACGAGAGGAGGGTCGTGTCCACGACCCGTTCTGAAGACCCCGGCGTGGCCCTGGTGACCGGGGCCGCCGGGGGCATCGGCTCCGCCGTCGTCCGCGGGATGGCCGAACAGGGCTTCCGCGTCGCGGCCCTGGACGTCGCCGGGCAGGGGGTCCGGGCCCTGGCCGCGGAACTCACCGGCCGGGGCCACCGGGTCCGCGGCTACGCGGTCGACGTCACCGACGAGGACTCCGTCGAGCGGGCGGTGGCCTCGGTCGAGGAGGAACTGGGCGCTGTCACCGCCGCGGTCAACGTCGCCGGTGTGCTGCGCTGGGGCGCGGTCACCGGCTTCCCCTCCCGGGAGTGGCGGGAGGTCTTCGACGTCAACGCCCTCGGCGTCTTCCACGTCTCCCGCGCCGCGGCCCGGGTGATGGTCCCGCGCGGCGCGGGGAACATCGTCACCGTCAGCTCCGACGCCGCCGCGGTGCCCAGGGCCGCCATGGCCGCCTACGCCGCGTCCAAGGCCGCCGCGACCCACTTCACGCTGTGCCTGGGCCTGGAGTTGGGACCCCACGGGATCCGCTGCAACGTCGTCTCCCCGGGGTCGACCGACACCGCGATGCGGCGGCAGCTGTGGGAGGACGGGCCCTCCTCCCCGGAGGCGACGCCCGGCAACGACCCCTCGGCGTTCCGCCCGGGCGTCCCGCTGGGCCGGGTGGCGCGGCCCGGGGACGTCGCGGAGGCCGTCGCCTTCCTGGTCTCGCCGCGCGCCCGGCACGTCACCCTGCACGATCTGCGCGTGGACGGAGGGGCGAGCCTTGGCGCCTGAACCGTTCCTGTGGACTGTTCGGAGTGCCCGTTCAGCCGCGCGCCCCGAACGGTCTTGGGCGGCTGGGACCCGGCTTTCGCTTCCGGGCGGCGACACGCATCCCGTGCGTGGTCCGCTGCCGGAAGGGCCGGTTCCCTCACGACCCGGCCATGTGGGCGTGGCCAGAGGCGACGGGGAGGCCCCAGGCCATCGCGCTGGTGGCAAGGGGGCCCCGCACGCTGGCACCACACCCGGCGTCCCAGATCGCACACGCATAGTAGCCGCACAGGCCCGGCAACAGCAAAACCACCACCACGGCACGAAACACTTATATGCGCCTATGAACACGCCCGTACGCTCAACGACCGACAGCTCCCAACCCCTCGGAAGCCTGCCCGGCCCCTTCGTCCTGTCCACCCCCGACCACACGCTGACGGTCGACGGTGCGCGGGGGCGGTTCCGCCCCCTGACCCGCGGGAGCGCTGGCCTCGCGCGGGCGGTCCCGGCCGCCCTGCGCGAAGCCCGGGCCGCCGGATGGGACGACCCCCGGGTCGTGGGCGCCCTGCCCTTCCGGCCGGACGCCCCGGCCGCGCTCATGGTGGCGGATGTCGTCCGCACCGGCCCGCGCCCGCAGCCGGTTCCGGGCGGGGGCGCTTCCTCCGGCCCGCCTCCCCGCCACCGCCTGCGCGAGGAGCCCTCCGCGGACGACTACGCCCGCCTGGTCGGGCTGGCCGTCGAACGCCTCTCCCGCGAAGGCCTGGACAAGGTCGTCCTGGCCAGAACCCTGCTGCTGGACCTGGCGGAACCCCTCGACCCCGGCCGCGTTCTGGCCCGCCTCACCGCGGACAACCCGAGTGCCTTCAACTTCGCGGTCGCCTCGGGGTCCTTCGGCGGGGATCCCGCTGATGTCTCCTTCGAGATCTCCGGCGGGAGCTCCGGGGGAACCGCTGACGGGCCCTTCGGCGGAACCTCCGGCGGGACGGACGACGGGGGCCATGACCCGCTCCGGCGACCGTTCCCGGTCCTGGTGGGGGCCAGCCCCGAACTGCTCGTCGCACGCAGCGGCCCCCGCGTGCGCTCGCACCCGCTCGCGGGCTCGGCACCGCGCCACCCCGATCCGGGAACCGACCGCGAGCGCGCCGAGGCCCTGCTGGCATCGGCCAAGGACCTGCGCGAACACGCCTTCGTCGTGGAGGCCATCGCCCAACGCCTGCGTCCGCTCTGCTCCCGGCTCGACGTGCCCGCGGCCCCTTCGGTGACCGCGACCGCGACCATGTGGCACCTGGGAACGCCCATCTCGGGGCTGCTCCGGGAGCCCCTCCCCTCGGCGCTGGAGCTGGCCACCGCCCTGCACCCCACCCCCGCGGTCTGCGGCACGCCCGCCGGGGCCGCCGTGCGGGCCATCGGTGAGTGGGAGCCCTTCGACCGGGGCCTGTACGCGGGCGCTGTCGGCTGGTGCGACGCGGACGGCGACGGGGAGTGGGCCGTCACCCTGCGCTGCGCCGAGATCGCGGGAACCCGGGCGCGCCTGTTCGCCGGAGCCGGGATCGTCGCGGACTCCGTGCCCGCCGCGGAGGCGGCCGAGACCGGTGCCAAGTTCCGCACCATGCTCAACGCCCTCGGTCTGGGGGACGCCGAGCCGGGTTCCGCCGACCCGGCCTCCGGTGTCTCAGCCCCCGAAACCCCGAGACCCCCCGGTCCGGATTCCGGTGCCCCGGGCCCGGGCTCCCCGAACCCGGCGACCCGGGTCCCGCCGTCCTGACACGACGCACCGGGTTCCGGCCAACCGGAACCCGCCGTCCCCGTTCCGACACCATATGGAGAACGCCCCTGATGTCGCTTCCCTCGATCGAGCCCTACCCCATGCCTGGCGAGGGCGACCTGCCCGACAACCGGATGTCCTGGTCGGTGGACCCCGACCGCTGCGTCCTGCTCATCCACGACATGCAGCGCTACTTCCTCGACGCCTTCTCCCCGAACGAGGAGCCGGTGCCGAGCCTGCTGGCCAACGTCGGCGCCCTGCGGCGCGCGTGCGCCGGACTCGACGTGCCGCGCGTCTACACCGCCCAGCCCGGTTCCCAGGACCCGGGCGACCGGGGGCTGCTCCGCGACCTGTGGGGGGAGGGGCTGCGGGACGACCCGGCCCACACCGCGATCGTGGAGGGACTGGAACCCGCCGACGACGAGGTCATCATGACCAAGTGGCGCTACAGCGCCTTCGCCAGGACCGACCTGGAGCAGTACCTGCGCGACGCGGGCCGCGACCAGCTGGTCGTCTGCGGCGTCTACGCCCACATCGGCGTCCTGACGACCGCGTGCGACGCCTTCATGCGCGACGTCCAGGCCTTCGTCGTGGCCGACGCCGTGGCGGACTTCTCCGCGGGCGACCACGCGATGGCCCTGTCCTACGCCGCCCGCCGCTGCGCCGGGACGGTGAGCACCAAGGAGGTTCTGGCCGCCCTGAACGGCTGAGCGCGCGTCGTCGCGGGCTGTTGCGCGTTGTCGCGGTCCTTCGCGGACTGTCGCGGACCATCACCAGCCTTCGCGGAAGCTCGCGGAACGGCCGGGCGGCCCTGCGCCGCCCGGCCGGTCAGGACCCCTAGGAAACCTCCAACTCCAGCCTCAACCGCCTCTTGTCCACCTTGCCCACCCCCGTGAGGGGCAGTTCCGCGACCGCGCGCACCTCGTCGGGGACCTTGAAGGCGGCCGCGCCGCGCTCCAGCATCACGCCGCGCACCTCCTCCCGGCTCGGGCACGGCCCGTCGGCCACCAGCAGGGCGACCGAACGCTCGCCGAGGACGGGATCGGCCACGCCGACCACCGCCGCTGCCCGCACGCCGGGCAGGGCCAGCAGGTACTCCTCGACCTCGATCGCGGCGATCTTCTCCCCGGCCCGGTTGACCTGGTCCTTCACCCGGCCCACGACCAGCAGGTCGCCGCCCTCGCTGCGGGTCACCAGGTCCCCGGTGCGGTAGAACCCGTCCGGGGTGAAGCGCAACGCGTCCAGTTCGCGCGCCCGGTAGTAGCCGCGCAGGGTGTAGGGGCCGCGGGTGAGCAGTTCCCCGGGGCTGCCCGGGGGCACGGGGTGCCCGGCCTCGTCCACCACCGCGACCTCGTCCGCGGGGGAGAGGGGACGGCCCTGGGTCGTGCACACGAGGTCGTCGGGGTCGTCCAGGCCGGTGTAGTTGTTGAGGCCCTCGGCCATGCCGAACACCTGCTGGAGGCGGCAGCCCAGGGCGGGCCCCACCCGCCGGGCGGTCGTGTCGTCCAGGCGCGACCCCCCGACCTGGAGGACGCGCAGGGAGGACAGGTCGTGCCCGGTCCGGTGTGCCTCGTCCAGCCAGGAGGGCACCAGCGCGGGCACGAGCGAGGTGATGGTCACGCCCTCGCGTTCGATGAGCGCGAAGGCCGTGGTCGGGCTGGGGTCGGGGCTCAGGACGACCGTGCCGCCGACCGCGAGGGTGCCCACGATCCCGGGGGAGACCATGGTGAAGTTGTGCGCGACGGGCAGGACGGCCAGGTAGACCGCGTCCTCTCCCACGCCGCAGGCCCCGGCCGAGGCCCGGGCGTTGTACCCGTAGTCGGCGTGGGTGCGCGGGATGAGTTTGGGGGTGCCCGTGGTGCCTCCGGACAGCAGGAGCAGGGCCAGGTCCTCGGCGCTGCTCCCCTCCGTTCCGGTCCTGTCCGCGCCGGTCTCCCCGTTCCCTCCGGTCTCCCCTTCCCGGCTCTGTTTGCCCTCCCCGGGCTTCCCGTCCTGCTCGCGCGCCCCGCCTTTCCCGCTCCCTCCGGTTCTCCCGGCCTTCCCGCTCCGGGGGAGGGGGTCCGCCTCCGCGAGAACGTCCCACCGCACCCCGCCGGTGTCCCCGGGGTCGCCGACGACGACCAGGTCGCGCACCGACGGCACGGCCCGTGCGATCCGGGCGGCGGCCGCCCGGGGGTCGCTGCGGCCCCTGCCCTGCGCGACGACGACGGCGCACGCCTGCGATGTGCGCACGAGCGACTCCACCTCGGCGGCGCCCAGGGTCGGCAGGGCCAGGACCGGCACGGCCCCGATCCGCAGCAGGGCGAAGAGCGTGACGACGTACTCCCGCCGGTTGGGCAGCTGGAGCAGGACGCGCTCGCCCCGGTCCACCCCGAGCGAGGCCAGTCCCGCCGCCAGCCGGTCCGCGCGTTCGTCCAGTACGGCGTAGGTGAGCCGGTCCCCGCCCGACACGAGCGCGGTGCGCTCCCCGTGGCGGTCGGCCCGCTCGCGTAGCAGGGCGTCCAGCGTCCGGTCGTCCCAGAAGCCGCGTTCGCGGTACTCCTTCGCCTGCTCCTCCGGCCAGCGCAGCCAGTCCTGGGGCATGTGATCCCTCCCGTATTCCGTGGGCCCGGGTCGACCGGGCGGTCGCGGCAGTGCTATACATAGGCACATCGGCAATGAAAACGGTTTTCATTATTGCTGATCGTGTCGAACCCGAACACAGAGGGGCAGAACACCGTGTCAGACCACGTCGGGGCGGGAACCGGAGCCGGAGCCGTGCGCGAGCAGGTGGCGGAGGTGCTCGGAACCCGGGGGTTCACCGACACCGACGACCTCTTCGAGCACGGGCTGGACTCGTTGGGCCTGATCCGCCTGGTGGGCGCCTGGCGGGAGGACGGGTTCGACGTCACCTTCGAGGACCTGTCCGCCAACCCGACGGCGGCAGCCTGGAGCGCCCTGCTCCGGGGTTCGGCCGCCACGGATCACTCCGCGTCCCAGGGCTCAGTGGACCCCGTGGCGGAGGGGGAGCCCTTCCCCATGGCGACCATGCAGCACGCCTACTGGATCGGCCGCCAGGACGGACAGCCGCTGGGCGGGGTCGCGGCGCACTTCTACACCGAGTTCGACGGAAACGGCGTGGACCCCGAACGGCTCGCCGCGGCACTGCGGACCGTGGTGGAGCGCCACCCG
The DNA here is from genome assembly GCA_000340945.1 of Nocardiopsis synnemataformans DSM 44143. GTDB lineage: Bacteria > Actinomycetota > Actinomycetes > Streptosporangiales > Streptosporangiaceae > Nocardiopsis > Nocardiopsis synnemataformans. The sequence goes on from ANAW01000174.1 coordinate 42,479, forward strand.
ATGCTGCGCGTGCGCTTCGACGACGACGGCCACCAGCGCGTGCTTCCGGCGGCCACCGCATCCGTCACGGCCGACACGTCTGCCGCGCCCGTCGCTTCGACCGCTTGTGTCGCATCTGCTGCTCTCGACGCCCTGGCCACATCTGTTACTTCCGGTGTTTCCGCCGCATCTGCTGCTGCCGACGCCGGGGTCACATCCGGCACCTCTGCCGCGCCCGCTGCCTCTGCCTCATCCGTCCGGCTCGCTGAGCCCGGTGGGTCCGCTGTGGCCAGTGCGCCTGTGGGGG